>NZ_CAKQBI010000009.1:0-140541 GCF_934216135.1 uncultured Rummeliibacillus sp.
TAGGCACGCCGCCAGCGTTCGTCCTGAGCCAGGATCAAACTCTCCATAAAAGTAAAGTTTGAAAGCTCATTAGCTTCGCTAGCGTATCATCATATGATGATATCTATTTTGTTTTTGTTAAAAAAACAAAGTTTATTGATTAACATCTTGCTTGTTCAGTTTTCAAGGTTCATATCTTGTCGTTATCTTAACGACTTTTATATCTTATCATCTAACTTATTCATTGTCAATAACTTTTTTAAAAAAGTTTTTTAATGACTAAGTTGTGATTTAATTAGCATGTCTTAACGACATTTAATATAATACAATAATTACTTCGGTAATGTCAACACTTTTTTAAAACTTTTTTATTTCATATAAAAATATTGTATTTACTATACATCTAAATAGTTGTTTGTTCAATCTTATAATATCTGTGGAAAATTCGGTTACCTTTCGTTTCAACTTTTTCTACAAAGATATACCCTTTACTAATTAAAAATTCTACAAACACTTCTAAATCAACAGAGTAATTCTTTAGTTCCTCTTGTTCATGTAATTCTTGAATTGTCCAGTATTCCTTTTTAGACATTACACTGATGATATGTCGAGCCCCATCAGCAGTGCGGGAATGGATTAAGAATTCACTAGCCAGGAACAAAAGCTCTAATCTCTTTTCAATAGATTCTTCACTTGTGATTAGTTCTTCATATAATTTATAAATTTCCGGATCAATCTGTTTTACTTGTGACCATACTGTTACTTCAGGATATAACCCTTTATCTAAAATCGCTAATCGTGCCAAATGATGCAAAGATTCAACCACATGATTGTATGCATCTAAGAAATTAGTCTCTTCAAAACAAACTTTTCCTTCTAAATAATGACGAATCAGTTTTGCAAATTCAATACCCATCTTTATGTTTCTTCCATAGAAAGGAAAGTCCTTCAAGTTTTGTTTCAAGTCACTAATATATTCATTTCTATCAAATACGATTTTACCAAATAAAATCCAATCGATTAGTTTTTTATTAGTTCCAACTAATAGCCACTTATGTAATTGTTTTTCTGTAATAATGTGCATCGCTGCTTTTTTATTTTCGTACGTATAATGTTTTGTATATACCGGTACTTTATTTTCTTTTGTAACAATTAAAAGAACGGTATCGAATGTATCAGTAATCGGACTAACGTCTTCTCTTTTCTCTACTATAATAATTCCTAATGTGTTAGGTTGACTTGCACGCTCTTGATATATTGGACGAAGTAGTTGTTCCATAATAATCCTCCTAGAATAAAATCTTTCTATAAATAACCTTTCGACAGTGGATTTTAGATTCCTCTTAGAAGTTTTAATTCATATTGCCTTACTTTACCGTTTTTAGTATGCTTTAGGTTGGGAGGCTTACAAATGAAATCTAATAAGAAACCTTATAAAAGTAAAATCAATAAAATTCGTACATTTGCTTTATCATTAATCTTTATCGGCTTTATCGTCATGTATGGCGCTATTATATTTAGAGACCATAAATGGGTGGCGATGATTTTCATAGCTATAGGCATGCTTTGTATTATTGCTAGTACAGTAGTTTACGCTTGGATTGGATTATTATCAACACAAGCTATTATGGTTGAATGTCCAAATTGTCATAAACATACTAAGATGCTAGGCCGTGTAGATATGTGTATGTTTTGTAACGAGCCTTTAACACTGGACAAGTCTTTAGAAGGAAAAGAATTCAACCAAGATTATAACAATAAAACAAAACAACATAAAAAAGATAGTAAAGAATAGCGAAGAACCTCGTTTCTACTTGAGACGAGGTTTTTCAATACCAAAATTGTTCAACACTTCACACAGAAAAAAAGCTATACAACAGCTAACCACTGCGTATAGCTTACTAAATGCTAATTATCATTCTTCTGTTTTAGCTTCTTTCTCAGCGCACTCTGGACATGTACCATATACTTCCAAACGGTGAGAATTGACCTTAAAACCAGTCACATGAGCCGCAAGATGTTCAACCTCATCAAGACCAGGATAATGAAAGTCTACAATTTTCCCACAGGACTCACAAATTATATGATAATGTTTGCTTGTAACGAAATCGAAACGACTAGCATTATCACCATACGTCAATTCGCGTACAAGACCTGATTCTCGGAAAACACGTAAATTGTTATATACAGTAGCAACACTCATATTAGGAAATCTATGTTCTAATGCTTTATATATATCATCAGCAGTCGGATGTGACATTGATTCGATTAAGTACTCAAGAATCGCATGACGTTGCGGAGTGATCCTTACGCCAGTTGTCTTTAGCGTGTCGAGAGCGTTTTTCAATTGCATTTCAGACATCGCCATGCACCTCACTTCATAAGTATTATTTATTTGTAATCGTTATAATTAGTTTACTTAATAAGTGGTGTAAATGTCAACATTTCTACCTATTGCTACCGTATTTTGTTTGTTTATAGGCATATATAATTTAAATTTGCAAAAAAAGAGCAGACGAAATCCACTATGTAAAAGCATCCGTTTTCTCAACAAAATTCTCAATTAGTGAGTTGGAAATGATAGTTATTCAATTATTATATTTCTTTTTTAATAACCTTTATAAGGGTCAATTATATTTTCTAATTGTTTATCTCCATTTAGCCATTTCCTTAGATTAGGTTTAAAGATTTCGAAACTGCGTTCAAGGTAACGGGAAGAATGACTCGAAACATGTGGCGATACCGTAATATTATCCATGTTCCAAAACGGATGATTTTGAGGCAATGGCTCTTCTTCAAATACATCACATATAGCAAAAGCAATCTCTTTCTGTAATAGCGCCTCTTTTAAAATATTCGTCTCGACTAAATCACCGCGTCCGAAATTCATGAAGATAGCACTATCTTTCATCGCTTTAAAGTGTTCAGCTTTTAACAAATGATGTGTTTCTTGAGTGCTAGGTAATATTGAGATTATAATATCTACGGTTGGTAACACCTTGAGCAAGTCGTCAAATGTTGTCATCTTATCCATGTAGTCAGCTTTTTTACCTGAGCGATTGCAGCCGATTGTTTTCACACCAAAACATTGTAATAATCGCCCAATTTCTCCCCCAATAGCTCCAGGCCCTAAGATTAGAGCCGTAGAATCTCGCAATTCTTTCGATTTAGACTTACGATTCCATTCAGCTTTTCTTTCTTTTTCGTAAATCCATGGTAAAGACCTTTTGTTCGCAAGTAAATGTGCCATCACAGATTCCGCCATAGGTACTTTATGAATTCCTCGCACATTTGAAACAGTAATATTTCGCTCTGCTATTTTTTGTAAAGGCATTTTTTCAAGGCCTGCTGAAACTACCATAATCCATTGTAAATTATCAGCAATTTCAATATGTTCTTCTGTTAAGTCTTCACCGTAAGTCACAAGAATATCAGCAATTTTTAAATACTTTTCTTCTACCTTATTTTCGAATATAAACTCCTGGTCCGGAAAATCTCGTAACAAATCATCTTTTAAATCTGGTCGTGGATCAAAAGTAAAGTATATCATCAGCTTCTATTCCCCTTTGTTACGAAGATAATTTAATACTTCTTCAATATGATTTTTAACACGTACTTTACGCCATTCTTTTTCCACAATGCCATCTTTGTTGATCAAAAATGTTGAGCGTTCAATCCCCATATATTCGCGACCATACATTTTTTTTAATTTCCACACACCATATGCTTCAGCCACTTTATGATCTGTGTCTACAAGTAAAGAAAATGGTAACCCGTGTTTTTCGATAAATTTTACATGCTTACTTTCATCATCCGGGCTTACCCCTAAAATTACTGCATCTAAATTTGAAAAATCATTATGAGCATCACGAAAATCACATGCTTCCGTCGTACAACCAGGCGTCATATCTTTCGGATAAAAGTAGAGTACTACAGATTTCTCCCCTTTATAATCAGATAAAGATACCACCTCTCCTTTTTCATTTTGTAACGAAAACATAGGTGCTTGTAATCCTTCCAACATTGACATGTTATCTCCTCCACTTCATATACTTTCTAATATTGTAACAATTTCTTTGGCACTTTGTAGAATATTTGACTACAATTAAGTAATACAATCCGATGAAACACATTCTCACATTTGTTTTACATAAAAATTAAGAAAGTGAGGTTACTCATTTCCCATATGAAATTAGGTGCCCGAATATTAAAAACAGGAGTTGCCATTGTATTAGCTTTGTTTGTAGCAAAAGCCTTACATTGTCCATCTCCCATATTTGCAGGAATCGCTGCTATTTTCGCAATGCAGCCTTCTCTTTATCGCTCTTACAGAACAATTATTGAACAAATACAAGGGAATATTATCGGTGCCATTGTAGCTGTTGCATTCGGCTCCATATTTGGTCATGAATTTGTAGCTGTTGGATTAGCTGCTATTGTAACACTCGCTATTATGATCAAATTCAAACTGGAAGATAGTATTTCTCTAGCTCTTGTTACTATGATTGTTATTATGGAAGTTCAAGGCGAACAATTCATGATATTTGGTCTTATTCGTTTTGCTACAGTAATGATTGGAGTGTTAGCAGCTTTTGTTGTCAACCTCTTATTCTTACCACCAAAATATGAAACGAGATTATTTGCTTCCATCAATATACTACAAGATGATATCATTCGTTGGATTCGTCTAGCTGTACGCCAAGCTTCCGAGCATACTTCTACAAAACAGTCATTGCGATCTTTGAAAGCGCGCTATGAACGTATCAAAACATTAAATAAGTTATATAAAGAAGAACGTGTATACTTTGGAAAAAAGAAATATATCAAAGCACGTAAGTTAGTCATCTATCGACAAATGATTTTAACAACGAAGAAAAGCATAGAGGTTCTAAATCGTCTACATTTACATGAAAATGAAATGGCCAATTTGCCAGAACGTTTCCGAATAATGATACAAGAACGTTTAGATTATCTATTAACATATCATGAACAATTATTTTTAAAATATACCGGCAAACTGAAACACGAACATACAACTTGGGTAGGAAAGGAAGAGTATCTACAACGTAATGAGGTTATGGACATCTTCGCAAAGCATATTGTATTAGCCCATGAAGATGAAAAGGAAGAGGAATTTTCAAGCTATCATCTGCTGCATATTCTTTCTCGTATTTTAGATTATGAAGAAAACCTTGAACATTTAGATACTCTTATTATGTGCTACCAAAACCATCATTCTCATGAAATACTTAAAGTAGATATAGAAGATCGAGTTTTATAAGATCATATAAAAAAACTGCAATTATCTTTAGTTTAAAAGATAATTGCAGTTTTTATTAGTTCTTCATCTTTGGATCAAGTGCATCACGTAACCCATCTCCCATAAGGTTAAAACCTAGTACAGTTAGCATAATCGCTAAACCTGGGAAGATCATCGTCCAAGGTGCATTGACTAAGTATACTCTTGCATCAGATAACATTTTTCCCCATTCTGGTTGTGGTGCTTGTGCGCCTAAACCTAAAAAGCCAAGTGCTGCGGCCTCAATAATGGCTGTAGCAATCGCCAGTGTCCCTTGTACAATTACTGGGGTCATTGAATTCGGCAAAATATGAGCAAATAATAATCGAAAATCACTCATTCCTATTGCCTTTGCGGCTATAATATATTCTTCTTGTTTAATACTTAATACTTTTGACCTGATAAGCCGACCAAAGTTTGGAATGTTAATAATTGCAATAGCTATAAGGGCATTCGTTAGTGAAGGACCTAAAACTGAAACAATCGCAATCGCTAGTAAAATACTAGGAAACGCTAGTAAAATATCAAATATACGTGAAATAATCGCATCGATAAAACGCCCATAATAACCTGCAATAATTCCTAAAGCACTCCCAATTACAACTGAGCCAATTACCGAAAGAAAACCAACCATTAAAGAAAGCCTTGCTCCATGAACAATTCGTGAAAAGATATCTCGTCCAAAGTCATCTGTCCCAAACCAATGATCTGTGGATGGTGCTTTCAATCGTTCACTTAACTGTTGCTCATTAATACCTTGAGGTGCGATTAGTGGACCAAATAAAGCTAAAATAATGAAGAAGGCCACAATAATTGCACCAACTAGCGCAATTTTATTTTTCTTAAAACTACGCCATGCTTCTTTCCATGGACCAGATGATTTTTCTTGCTGTGCTTCGACATTTGAGGGTAAGTTTGGCGCCATTTGAGACATATTGGACTCCTCCTTTTAGTTATACTTAATCCTTGGATCAATAATACTGTACAAAATATCTACTAATAAATTAATCATGATGAACATAAAAGCAACCACTAATATACCAGACTGTATAACTGGATAGTCACGGAAACCAATTGCATCATAGATATATCGTCCAATACCTGGCCAACTAAAAATAGTTTCTGTCAAAATAGCTCCCCCAAGTAACATACCCATTTGTAGACCGATTACTGTTAATACTGGAATGATTGCATTTTTTAAAGCATGCTTGTACACAACCCAAAACATTTTTTGACCTTTTGCACGTGCTGTACGTACATAATCAGAACGCATTACTTCAAGCATACTCGAACGAGTCATACGAGCGATAATAGCCATCGGTATCGTTGCTAAAGCAATCGCTGGCAATATTAAATGTTGTATAACGACAACCAATTGATCAAAGCGTCCTTGGATAATGGTGTCAATAATATATAAATAAGTGATTGGATTGACTGGATTTCGTGCATCGTCACGACCGGATGTCGGCAGCATGTCCAATTGAATACCGAATATCCATTGTTCCATTAAACCTAACCAGAAAATTGGCATCGATACACCTATTAAAGCGATGATCATTGCAGCATAGTCAAACCACGAATTTTGAAACCAAGCAGAAATGATTCCTGCGTTGACACCAATAATAACTGCTAAAATGATGGCACATAGCGATAACTCCAATGTTGCTCCTAAATATGGCCAAAGCTCACTTGCTACCGGCACTTTTGTACGCATGGAGTCCCCTAAATCACCTGTTAATAAATCACCTAAATAGTGAAAATACTGAATATACCAAGGATTATCTAATCCCAAACTTGCTCGTAATGCTGCGACAGCTTCTTTCGTTGCCTGTTGTCCTAATATAACTTGCGCTGGATCTCCCGGAATCGCACGAATTATCAAAAATACGATAAATGTCATTCCGAGCAAAACTGGAATCAGCTGTAAAAGCCTTCTACCGATATAGTGAAGCATACTTTCACTCCTCCTCCTTTCACTTAAAAAACTCGCCTTCTACCAAAAAAGTAAAAGGCGATTTCATTCCATTTATTTTAAATTATTTAAAATCTATTTTTGACAAGATATCAGAACCAGTTGGATGCGGTTTGAAGTCTACGATATCTGCTTTACCTGCTAACAATGGTGTAGAGTGAGCAAGTGGGACCCATGGTGCCTCTTCTGCCAAAATAACTTGTGCTTTTTTGTATAATTCGTTACGTTTTGCTTCATCTGTTTCTGTTTGTGCTTCTAATAGTAATTTATGAGTTTCTTTGTTTTTGAAGAACGTATAATTATTACTTCCGATATTACTTTCATCTAGTAAAGTGTATAAGAAGTTATCAGCATCCCCGTTATCACCTGTCCAGCCAAGTAAGAATGCATCTGCTTCCCCTTTAGCTGCTTTATCAAGATAAGTTGCCCATTCATAAGAAACAATTTTCGATTTTATCCCTACATCTTCTAAGTTCTTTTGAATTGCTTCTGCCACTTTTTGTCCATCTGGCATATACGGACGTGGTACCGGCATTGCCCAAAGTTCGATTTGTTTACCGTCATAGCCTGCTTCTTTTAATAGAGCTTTCGCTTTTTCAGGATTATAATCGTAGCCCTTTACATCATCGTTATATCCTTCAATAACTGGAGGCATTGGGTTTTTCGCAATTTCCGCTTTTCCTTCGAAGAATGCATCGATAATTGCTTGTTTATCGATAGCATAATTTACTGCTTGTCGAACCTTTACATTATCAAATGGCGGACGAGTAACAGTTAAACCTAGGTAGCCAACATTCATAGATGGGCGCTCAAAAATTTGTAATTGTGAATTGCTTTGAATTGAAGCTGCATCTGATGGATTGATGCCATCAGCTAGGTCAATTCCGCCAGAATTTAACTCATTTAATCGCGCTGAGTTATCTGGAATTGAACGGAAAATGACTTTATCTAGTTTTGGAAGTCCTTCTTTCCAATAATCCTTGTTTTTCTCAATTGTTACAGAGTCATTACGTTTCCAGGATACGAATTTGAATGGTCCTGTACCCACTGGATTATCCCCAAATTTATCCCCTTCTTTTTCAAATGCAGTTGGACTCGCAATACCAAACGGGCTCATAGCTAAGTTTTTCAAGAATGGTGCTTGGGCACGATTTAAAGTGATTACTACTTTATAATCTCCATCTGCTTTTACCTCTTTAATCACCGCTTCTTTGTCACCTTTGAAACCACCGAACATAGATGCAAAATAAGGGAATTTATCGGCATCTCCACTCATCCAGCGTTCAAAATTTTTCACAACAGCTTCTGCATTGAAGTCAGTGCCATCATGGAATTTTACCCCTTCTTGAAGTTCAAACGTATAAGTTAAACCATCTTCAGAGGATTCCCATTTTGTCGCAAGACTTGGTTGTAATTTTGTATCCTGTTCACCAAAGTTAATCAATGTTTCAAACACATTTTGCGTTACTTTAAATGATTCACCATCTGTCACGGCACTTGGATCCAGTGATACAGAGTCTGACCCACGACCGAACACGAGAATTTTTTCTTTTTTGCTACCTCCAGAATTTGTGTTGCTTGCTTCATCATCTTTTTTATCAGATGAACAAGCAGCTAGAATAGTGGATAGTACTAAAACTAATAGCAAACCTAAAGACAATAACCTCTTTTTCTTCATTCAATAACCCCCATGTTTGAATAATTTATATATCATTGTTGAACCGTTCATCGTAAAGATGACAGGCAACAGAATGACCTTTCTCCACTTCCACTAACCCCGGCACTTCGGATGTACAGGCATCCATTTTGAATGGACAACGCGTATGGAAAGTACAACCCCTTGGTGGGTTAGAGGGGCTAGGAATATCCCCAGTTAGTAAAATTTGTTCTCTTTTAAAATCCGGATCTGGTACAGGCACTGCAGAAAGTAACCCTTTCGAATAAGGATGTAACGGCTGATTATATAGTTGTTCACTTTCTGCTAGTTCTACCATCTTCCCTAGATACATTACTCCTACGCGATCACTAATATGTCGCACCACTCCTAAATCATGTGCGATAAAGATATACGTAAGCTTTAAATCTTGCTGTAAATCTTGCATTAAATTTAGAACTTGCGCTTGAATAGATACATCTAAAGCTGATACGGGCTCATCGGCAATAATCAGTTTTGGATTCGTCATAAGGGCACGAGCTATTCCAACACGTTGTCTTTGTCCTCCACTAAATTGATGAGGATAACGTTTTGCATGATAACTAGATAGGCCTACTATTTCTAATAACTCATTTACTCGTCTTTTTCTTTCTTTTGAATCCCCCAGCCCATGAACAATCAAAGGCTCCTCTAAAATTTTTCCAATAGAATGTCGGGGGTTTAAAGAAGCATAAGGATCTTGAAAGACCATTTGAATTTCTCGTCTAGCCTTACGCATTTCTGCATTTGATAATTTGGCTAAATCCTTACCTTCAAATTCAATCGATCCTTCTGTTGGATCTAGTAATCTCATAATCATTCTGCCAGTAGTTGATTTCCCACAACCTGACTCTCCTACTATTCCTAACGTTTCTCCCTCGTTCACATAGAAGGAAACATCGTCTACTGCTTTAATACTTCCTTGTTCTCTTCCAAGGATTCCTTTTCGGATAGGAAAATATTTTTTTAAATTATTTACTTTCAATAGCGGTTCTGTCATCCAAAGACGCCTCCTTTCCTTCCTTCAAGAAGCATCTTGTTTTATGTTGTTCGGCTGTTTGGTATAAATTAGGATTTTCTTGTTGGCAACGATCAAATGCATATTCACAGCGTGCAGCAAAACGGCATCCCTGTTTAACAGTTCCAGGCTTCGGTACATTTCCCGAAATTGAAAAGAGACGTTGTTTTTTAAATCGCATATCCGGGACAGAGTGGATAAGTCCTTTTGTATATGGATGTTCAGGATTTTTGAAAATAAGTTCAACAGGTCCCTCTTCTACAATTTGTCCATTGTACATAACAATCACTCGTTCACATGTCTCCGCAACTACGCCCAAATCATGAGTGATAAGCATGACAGCTGTATTTAGTCTCACATTTAAATCCTTCATCAGTTGCAAAATTTGCGCTTGAATCGTTACATCTAGTGCAGTCGTTGGCTCATCTGCGATTAAAATTTTCGGATCGCATACGAGCGCCATTGCAATCATGACTCGTTGACGCATACCTCCCGACAATTGGTGAGGATATTCTTTTAATAATTCCTCAGCTCTTGGAAGACCGACTAATTTCATCATTTCAACTGCACGTGCAGAAGCTTTTTTCTTTGACCAACTTTTATGATGAATTAATATCGCCTCTGTTAACTGATTACCAATGGTAAATAGAGGATTCAATGATGTCATAGGCTCTTGAAAAATCATGGCGATTTCTTGTCCTCTAATTTTGCGCATCTCTTTTTGTGATAACTTTGTTAGGTCTTTACCATCTAGTAGAATCTCCCCGCTTGTAATTTTTCCTGGAGGCGATGGGACAAGCCCCATAATAGATAGAGATGTTACACTTTTCCCACATCCAGACTCGCCTACAATACCTAGAATCTCTCCTTCTTTAAGGGAAAAGCTAATATGATCAACAGCTGGTATGGCTCCATCATCTGTAAAAAACGTTGTTTCAAGTTCCCTAACTTGCAAAAGTTCTTTTCGAGAATTCACGTTTTCCCTCCTTCAAAGGCAAATATTCTATTAAAATCACTTTTTATCATTCTATTATTATTCAACTATATATTGCAACATTTTTCTACAATGTAATAAATTGTATGTATTAATCGTAAAATTAAAGGCTTCTCTAAAAGAGAAGCCTTTTGAATGTTGTAATATATGATATTTAATTTAATCTAACTTTTGCACTTGAAATAAGTTATGATAAATACCGTTTTGACTCATCAACGAATCATGGGTACCTTGCTCTTTCAGTTCACCATGGTCAATGACGAAGATTTGATCTGCATGTGTAATCGTTGAAAGGCGATGAGCGACAATTATAGTTGTACGATTATGTGCCAGATGATCTAATGATTCTTGGATCAAAGCCTCGCTTTCTAAATCGAGTGCTGATGTTGCTTCATCTAAAATAAGGATTGGCGGATTCTTAAGAAATACTCGTGCAATGGCAACACGTTGTTTTTGTCCTCCAGAAAGTTTCACACCACGTTCCCCAACTTTTGTATCATATCCTTCTGGTAATGACATGATGAAGTCATGTGCATTTGCAGCTTTTGCAGCCTCTATAATTTCTTCATCTGTTGCATTTGGGTTTCCCATTAATATATTAGATTTGACCGAATCACTAAATAAAATATTATCTTGTAAGACAATTCCAACTTGCGAGCGTATAGATTCCACTGTTGAATGACGTACATCTACATCATCAATTTTTACGGCTCCTTTAATAACATCATAAAATCGAGGTATTAAACTAATAATTGTAGATTTTCCCCCGCCGCTCATTCCAACGAGTGCAACTGTTTGACCAGGAGAGACATGAAGATTAATATTCTTCAATACATCTCTTCCATTTTCTCCATAGTTGAACGTTACATTTTCAAAATCTATTTTCCCCTTCACATGTTGTAATGGTTTTGCATCTTTTGCATCTTCAATATCGTATTTTTCATCAAATAATTCAAACATGCGATCCATTGAAGCTACGGATTGCGTTAAAGTAGTGGATGAGTTTACAAGTCGTCGAAGTGGATTATATAAACTATCAATATAAGCAACAAATGCTGCCATTGTTCCGACGGATAGATGACCATGTATAACTTGATACCCTGCATATCCTACTACAATAAGTGGTGCAATACCTGTAATTGTATTGACAACCGCAAAAGTTTTGGCATTCCAACGTGTTTGGTTTATTGCTTTATCCAAAAATTCACCATTGGTTTCACCAAATATTTTTTGTTCGTGTTTTTCAAGTGTAAAACTTTTGATAATACTCATACCTTGTACACGTTCATGTAAATAACTTTGAACTCCGGCTAAAGCTTTGGAACGTTCTCTCGTTAACATTCTTAATCGTCTAAAGAAATAACGTACGCTGATTGCATAAAACGGAAATGCAATCAGTGAAACGAGTGTTAGCTTCACATCAAGCTTTAGCATAATTCCAATAGCTATTAATATAGTACACAAGTCAATCCAAACATTCATGAGTCCCGTCATGACAAACTCTTTAGTTTGTTCTACATCATTAATCGTACGAGAAATAATATCTCCTACACGATTGTTTGAATAGTATTTCAACCCTAGTTTTTGTATATGTGCGTATAACTTCTGGCGAATATCAAATAGGATTGTATTACTTACTTTTTGGGCTATATATTGGCGGTAATATTCAACTGGTGGTCTAATAACAAAGAAAAGAATTGCTGTGCCACCGAGCCATAGTAGTAATTCTTTTGTTTTTTCATCGTTACTTAAATCTTTTGCACCTATAATGTCATCGATTACAATCTTAATCAATACAGGTGTGAAGAGAGGAATCGCAAATTTAATAACACCTATTATAAAGGTTATGAAAATTTGAAATCGATAAGGTCTAACAAAGCGCAGATACCGTTTCATACTCCCCATTTTTGTCACTGTCCTTTCAAATGGAGTTCTATATTAGGATGGATTCAATTTCAAAAATAATTATAATACAAATAAAAAAGTTGCCCTATAATTCGACTGGGCAACTCCACTACAATCTTTGATTTATAAAGGATTACATTCTTGTCAAATATTTTATTTCTTACAATTCTTCGCTATTTTCATGTAATTGTCGTTGGAATTCATAACGGCTTGTCCATGCTTCTATAAAATCAGGGGCAAAAGGTCCTCTTCTTTGTTGAATCCAACTTATTAGTTTATCAACATTGGATTTTAAAATATGGTCAATAACTGGTGGATAGCCCATTGCTTTTTTATGTTGCTCATATTCATCTTCGTCAAGTAGCGTGTAAGACATATCCGGAAAAACTTTAACATCTAAATCATAGTCAATATATTTCACTGCATTATGATCGAATACAAAAGGCGAACTCATATTACAGTAGTAATATACTCCATCTTCTCTTAACATACAAATGATATTAAACCAATGTTCTGCATGGAAATAACAAATAGAAGGTTCTCTCGTAATCCAGGTACGTCCATCTGATTCAATAACTAATGTCCGTTCGTTCGCACCGATGATGATATTCTTTGTAGCTTTTAATACCATTGTTTCTTGCCAAACTCGGTGGATATTACCATTGTGCTTATAGCTATGTATTTGTATGATTTCTCCCTCTGACGGTATTGCCATTATAAGCCCACCTTTTTAACAAACACTCCCTTATGAGCGCTCTTTTGTAACATTATAACAATCCTAGCGGAAAACTTGTAGCAAAAAATTGGTGAAGGTATAATTCCTTCACCAATTTTCTGAAATTATGATTGCTGGCTTGAACCAAAGGTATTACCAGAAGCTTGTTGTTTTTTAGCCTCGGCTTGTTGATTTGCCTTTTTAACTGCTTGCACGTCAGTTTCAGCACCAAACTCCTCTGTGTTTTGTTGACCAAAACGACCAGAAGCTTGTTGCTTGTTAGACTCGGCTTGTTGGTTTAATTGTTTTACTTTTTGCACATCTGTTTTGCCAGAAAATTTCTTTTGCATCTTAATCACCTCCATGCATTATAACTTGTGCATAGAGGCGTTTTTTATACTTATATCATGTTCATAGGTTTAGGTTAAATTTTTGCCAAATCTTTTGCATTGGAACTGGCATCGGTAATTCCTTCATCTCTTCTATTGAAAACCAATTGCTATTGTCAGGAGCATCACCAATTTGTTGTGCACTAATAACATAACTATCCATATGCCACACAAGATGGGAGAAAACATGTTTGAAAGACATTAATTGATCGCGATTGATCAGTTCTAGTTTATAAATATCTGCTAGTTTTGCTTCATTTGTATGTTCCTCTATGTCTGTTTGTTCGAGCATAGGAAATTGCCACATATTCGCTAGTAATCCTTTTTCAGGTCTCTTTTCTAATAAAAATTGATCTTTTTCATTTTGGACTACAAATACATCATAATGGAGATTTTTTGTTTTTACTTTTTTAGTTTTAACAGGGAGTTCCTCAGGATTTCCTTCATTAAATGCAGTACAGTATTCTCTTACAGGGCAAAGTAAACATTTTGGTGATGTTGGCGTACAAACTAGAGCACCTAATTCCATTAAACCTTGATTAAATTGTGATGGATGTTCGGTATCGATTAACTCCATAACTGCTTGTTCAAAAGTCTTTTTTGTTTTTGGTATTGCAATATCTTCATCTATTAAAAGAACTCGACTTAATACTCTCATAACATTTCCATCGACTGCATGTTCAGCTTTATTATAGGCAATACTTAATACTGCACCAGCAGTATAAGGACCGACTCCTTTAAGTTTTGAAATTTCGGGGCGATTATCAGGAACTTTTCCTCCATAAGTTTCTACAACTTCACGGACTCCGTCCTGTAAATTACGTGCCCTAGAATAATATCCTAAACCTTCCCATTGTTTTAACAGCTTTTCCTCTGGGGCTTTTGCTAGTGCTTCAGGTGTAGGAAACTCCTGCATAAAACGGTTATAGTATGGGATTACAGTGTCAACTCTTGTTTGTTGAAGCATTACTTCTGAAACCCAAATTTTATAAGGATCTTTTGTTTTTCTCCATGGTAAATCTCTTTTTTCTTGTTCAAACCACTCGACTAATGCTTGTTGAAATTGTTTTTTATATTGATAATACACGTTATTCTCCTAGTAATTTCGTTTTTATTTCACATAAATAATGGGTATTATAGTGTAAACTATTTACAACGATACTAATTCTCACTTTTACCTCTCTCCCACAATAGAAGGAGTTGATCATCTTGGATTCAGGTACACATCTAGTTATGGGAATTGCTTTAGGCGGACTGGCATTGGTTGACCCAGTAGTTGCTAACCATTCATCAACAACTACGGCCGTCATTACTGGCATGATTGTTGGCTCACAAGCTCCCGATGTTGATACAATTTTAAAATTACGTAGCAATGCTATCTATATTCGTCACCATAGAGGTATTACCCATTCAATACCAGCCGTCATTTTATGGCCTATATTGATAACATTAGTTCTTTCTATTATATTCCCTGGGGCGAATCTTTTACATCTTTGGTTATGGACTTTTTTTGCTGTCTTTTTACATGTTTTTGTAGATATTTTCAATGCCTATGGGACGCAAGCATTAAGACCATTTTCAAACCAATGGGTAGCGCTGGGATGGATTAATACATTTGATCCGATTATTTTTTCATTGCATGTTATTGCTTTAATGTTTTGGGCATTTGGTGCAAACCCTGTTCCGACAATGTTTACATTGTACGGAATCATAGTTGTCTATTATATTGTTCGGTATTTTCTTCAAAAATCTGTGAAGCATGCAGTTCGTAATACAATACCTGACGCAGAACTCATTATTTTGTCGCCAACATCTCATTTTTTCCAATATCGAGTGGCCGCAAACTCTTCTACACATCATTATGTTGGTCGGGCATACGGACGTTCCATTACCATTTATGATAAGTTTTTAATCGAACCTTTGCCAGATTCTCCAGAAATTAAAGCAGTTATGGAAGATCCAAATTTTAAAACGTTTGTCTCCTTTTCACCGTTATATAGATGGGAAATCTCAGAAATTGAGGATGATTTAATCGAGGTAAGACTTATTGATTTGAGATATCGTAGTAATAATCGATACCCATTTGTGGCTATCGCTCACCTTACACAAGATTATGAAATCATGAAATCCTTTACCGGCTGGATTTTCAGCGAAGACAAACTACAAAAAAAATTAGTTGTATAAACCTAAATGCTGAATGCGCTTGTTTAGCCCCGAAAAGCGTTGGAAGGCCCGGCTCGAAAGCATCTCTTCAGCTTTCGACAAAGGGACTGAAACGTCTCGAGGGGCTTGCGCATGATGCTGGATATCTTTAAATGCTGAATGCGCTCGTTCAGCCCCGAATAGCGTTGGAAGGCCTGACTCGAAAGTATCTTTCCCACTTTCGACCAAAGGACTGAAACATCTCGAGGGGCTTGCGCATGATGCTGGATATTTTTAAATGCTGAATGCGCTCGTTCAACAAATACAATGACCGCTCCAAATCTGGAACGGTCATTTTTTAATCTACTTCATCTAACAAATGTGCATATTTGGGATTACGACCTGCAAATTCATGCAACTGTTCGCCGTAACTTTCAATCCATTGTAAAATAATTTTCTCGGTCATTTCAGCACCCCGATATTGATACCCAGCTTTAGCATAAGTAGATTCAAAATCTGACCAAAGAAGTTCTATCCAAACTCGTGCTTTTTCTTCAGAAACTGCTGGATTTTTAGCACATAATTTAGAAACTAATTCGTTAATCTTTTGTTCCACTAAAATGCCTCCTTGATCGGAGTTAACATTGAAATTGGTAAAGCCTCTTCATAATGATCCCCGCCTAAACGATAACCCCAAGCATATACACCTTTTAAGTAATCTACTTGGAAGAACATTCCTGGATCACTTTCGATTCTGTATATTTCACCCGGTTTGAAATCATCTGGATTTAATAAGAACGCTTGCGCCAATATTGCTTTTCGTTCATAAACTGCAAATTCGTTTAAAACACCGAGTTGTTCAGCTTTACGTGCTTTTTCTTTTAATGTTGCGATTGTTTCTCGTAGTTCAGTTGGTGTCATTTCGCTAAATTTCTTGTCCATTTTCTTGCTCCTTTTGTTCTATATAAATTTCAATTTTCTCGATTGGAAATCCCTTTTGATAAAGGGCTTGTTTAACACGCATCTTCAATTCATAATCAACGTATTTATGCGCATACTTACGCCAAACTTTATCTCCTTGTTGTTGAATCATTTCAGTCCATTCATCATCATTCTTTGATAATTCTATTTTGTCTAGAACTTGTTCAACAATTGAAAAAGTATAGCCCTTTCGCGTCAAAATTTCTTGAACCTTTTGTTTCATCTGACTAGGCGTTTTTCGTCGCTCATTACGGACAGCTTTTTCAGCTAACTGAATAGCTAATTCTAGTTGTTCCTCTTCTGAAAACGAATGTAACACTTTTTGTTGGAGGTTTTTATCGATACCCTTTTTCTCTAAATCCTTCTGTATAGCTCTAGGACCTTTTTTCGCTGTTTTCTTTTTCGTTTCTAACAAAGCTTTTGAATAACTTTCATCATTTAGAAATCCAAGCTTTTTTAACTTTTGAAGCGCTTCTTGAATCACCGCTTCGCCGAATTCTAAACCCTTTAACTTTTCATGTACCTCATGTTCACTACGCATTTGATAACTCAAATAGGATAGCGCTCGATTGAATGCTCTTTGAATTTCATCATCAAAGGCAATTTCATCTACCGTTAAATCGTCTAAAACTTTACCTTTTGTAAGACTAAATTGTATTAAAATAGCCTCATCTACACTAAAAGCATATTCTTCATTTAGATATATATTATATCGTTCCTGATTACGTTTTTGACGGCTAATTTTGGTAATTACTCGAGACATCTAATTCCTCCTTTGATAAGCTTAGTATACAACTTTTCGATTATAACATCATGTAAAGTACTCCAATAGTATATAAAGAGGTGTTGTTATGAAAATAGCTATAACAGGTGGTACAGGACTAGTAGGAAAACAGTTAGTCCAACAATTACAATTAGCCGGGGCTGAGATCTTTGTTTTGACTCGAAATCAAAGTCACTTTTCCAATGGGGTTCACTATATTCAATGGCTATCCGACAAATCGTTCCCAGAAAAGCATTTGGAAGGAATTAACGCAATCATCAACTTGGCTGGTACATCATTGAATAATGGAAGATGGTCAAAAACACTTAAAGAGGAGATCTATTCAAGTCGTATAACAGCGACAAAGGAAGTTCTAAGAATTATAAAAGCTCTCAAAACTCCTCCAGAAGTTTTAATAAATGCAAGCGCTATCGGTATTTACCCTTCTTCTAACAAATCGAAATATACAGAAACTTCAACAGAAACAGCGCATGATTTTCTTGCAAATACAGTTCGAGATTGGGAAGATACAGCAAAAAGGGCTGAAGATTTGGGTGTTCGTGTCGTCTTAACTCGTTTTGGTGTAATCTTAGGAAAAAATGGAGGGGCACTTCCAATGATGGTCATGCCTTATAAGCTTTACATTGGAGGGACAGTAGGGACAGGGACTCAATGGGTGTCCTGGATTCACTTGGAGGATGTTGTTGAAGCAATCATTTTTTCCATCAATCAAGAGAATATTAACGGGATTGTAAACTTCACATCTCCAAATCCAGTAACTATGAAGGAATTCGGCAAAACCATAGGAGAGGTATTACATAGGCCACATTGGTTTCCTGTTCCTTCTATTTTGATGAAATTAGCTCTAGGAGAAAAGAGTCAACTAGTACTAGAAGGTCAGAATGTACATCCAAGCTCTTTGCTAAAGGCTAACTATCAATTTAAATACCCTACTCTTAAATACGCGTTAGAAAATTTGTTATAACGCATAAATCCATAAAAACAACGCAACCTATCAAAAAAAGAAAGGTTGGGTTTAAAATGATAAAACAACATGCTACAGGTATTATAATCGCAATGTCAATTATCATCACTGGTATTATTGCAAACCCATTCACTGCTTCCGCTCAACAATTTAGTTGGGGATTTAAAAAGGCTCAAAATGAAGTGCCTCCAGAGGCCGGCGCAACTTTTGACAAAATGCTAGAAAAATACGGAGCAGTTTATAAAGGTAAAAACGATGATAAAGTTATGTATCTGACATTCGACTGTGGTTACGAAAATGGCTATACCGAATCCATTTTAAATACATTGAAAAAGGAGAATATCCAAGCAACGTTTTTCTTAACTGGTCACTATTTAACTAGTGCAACTCCTTTAGTAAAACGTATGGTAAATGAAGGTCATGAAATTGGAAACCATTCAGATAAGCACCCGAATATGGCTAGACTAACAGAACAACAAATGATTGATGAATGGCAAAGATTCGACAAAAAGTTGGCTGAAATTACAGATGTAGAAAGAACAGTTTATGCTAGACCTCCAGAAGGTGTATTTAGCGAAGATTTATTAAGAGTTGGTCAAGAAGCAGGCTATCGCCATATTTTCTGGTCTGTTGCATTTAAAGATTGGCTAAAAGACAAACCACAAGGTTGGGAATATGCTTATAATAATTTAATGTCCCAAATGCATCCTGGAGCTATTATTCTAATGCACACAGTTTCTCCTGATAATGCTGAAGCACTGCCAAAGTTTATCAAAGATGCTGAGAAAAAAGGCTATCGCTTTGACTCCATTAACAACCTTATCAACGAAGTACCTTTCTTCGTTGATAACAAAAAGATTGGCTGATTCTTTCCTTACACGGAACCGTTCGCTATAATGATAAGATGAAGTGAAAAAGGACGTGTAAGTTTTGCAACAACAACCTACAATGACATTGGGGCAAAAAATCCCCCTTACTATAAAAAAGCTTGGCATTAACGGCGAAGGAATAGGCTACTATAAACGAAATGTCGTATTCGTAAAAGGAGCACTTCCAGGAGAAGACATTTATGCTGAGCTAACAAAGATTAATCGTAATTTCGCAGAAGCAAAAATTATAAAGATCCATAAAAAAGCGAAGGCTCGTCAAATTCCACCATGCCGAATTTACGAAAAATGTGGGGGCTGTCAGTTACAACATATGAAATATCCATATCAACTTGCTGCTAAACGAGATGTAATTGTACAAGCCCTCCATAAATATGTAAAATCAGCAGCGAAAAACATTCAAATTCGCCAAACAATTGGTATGGAAAATCCATGGCAATATCGAAATAAGAGTCAATTTCAAGTTCGAAAACCTGGCAAACAAATACTTGCTGGTCTCTATTCTGAAAATAGCCATAAACTATTGAATATTGAAGAATGTCTTGTCCAACATCCTATGACGACAAAAATAACAAATGCAGCAAAAAAAGTAATCGATGACTTGAACATTCCTGTTTACGATGGTCATTCTTTGAAAGGAATCATTCGAACAATTGTTGTACGTGTTGGTATACAAACTGGAGAAATTCAACTTGTCATTATTACAACACGTAAAAGCTTTCCCAAAAAAGAACTACTCGTAGAAAAGTTGAAAAAAATTGACCCTGCCATTGTCTCTATCGTACAAAATATTAATCAAGATAAGACTTCTTTAATTTTTGGAGATCAATCTATTGTTCTTAATGGTAAGGAAACAATTCATGAGGAACTTGGAGAATTAGCGTTTGATCTATCAGCGCGTGCATTCTTCCAGTTAAATCCACAGCAGACTGTACACCTTTACAATCAAATCAAAAAAGCTGCTGCTCTAACAGGAAAAGAAACTGTCGTAGATGCATATTGTGGTGTTGGAACAATTGGATTATGGCTTGCAAATGACGCCAAAGAAGTTCGTGGTATGGATATCATTCCTGAAAGTATTCATGATGCAAAAGAAAATGCTAAAAAGCATGGATTTACACATACCAAGTATGTAACTGGTACTGCAGAAAAATGGTTAGACACTTGGCAAAATGAAGGCTTTGTACCAGATGTATTAACAGTTGACCCACCTCGTACAGGCTTGGCTGCTAGTCTTATTAAAACAATTTTAACTGTAAAACCTAAAAGAGTTGTATACACTTCTTGTAACCCATCTACATTAGCAAAAGATTTGCAAGAACTAACTAAGATTTACCATGTAGAATATATTCAACCGATGGATATGTTCCCCCAAACAGCACACGTTGAATCAGTATCATTATTAACTTTAAAATAAGAATAATGGTTACCTTATAAAAAACAAAGGGTCCTAGCTATCATAAAACAGCTAGGACTCTTTTTATACTAATTGACTTGTAGGTCTCTTTCCAAAATACCAACTGATTAAAAATACAATTAGTAATCCAATTGATACGAGTAATAAGAAACTAAAATGATGGACATATTGCAAATATAGGCCTCCCAAAAGCGGTCCTGTTAAACTCCCTACACTAAAGAAAATACTACACATTAAATTTCCTGTTGGTAGCAACTCTCTTGGCGTCATATCACTCATATAGGAAATACCCAATGAAAACAATGATCCACAGAACATTCCTGCAAGCCCAAAGCAAATTGCAACCATCCATTGGTATGATTCCACAATGCTGCCTAATCCAAAAATTATTCCCCCACCTAGCAACGAAGTTAACACAATTTTCCTTCGTCCAATCTTATCTCCTAATATGCCAAGTGGAATTTGTGTTAGGATTCCACCGATTGAAAATGCCGCTAGGATAAAGGAAACCATTGAAACTTCAAAATGATTTCGTAATGCATAAACAGGAAACAATGAATTTAATGTTGACTCTAAAAAGCCATAACAAAGAGAAGGCAAACATGCTACCCAAGCGAATTTTAAAGTGACAACATATCGTTTAAAGATATTATCCACAACACTTTTAGTTTGTATTGGTTCTGGTCTTTCATTTTTTAGGAAGAAAACAAGTGACCATGCTGCTAGACAAAGCATTGAGGAAATGATAAATGGAAATGCTTCAGAGATTTCTGTTAATGGAACAAATAATGGGCCCACAGCAAATCCTATTCCAAATGACAATCCATAAATTGCAATATTTTTACCTAGACGATTCTCTGGTGATGAACTCGTAATCCACGTTTGAGTTGAATAGTGAAGTGAATGGTCACCTATCCCAATTAGTAAGCGAAGAATAAACCAAAACAACACATGCTTCCATAATGGAAATAACATTAAAGCAAAAAATACAACAGCTCCTCCTGTTAAAATGATAGGTTTATACCCAAATTTTCTTAATGGTTGTTCAATAAACGGTGATATTAGTAGCGTTCCAATATAAAGTGCTGTTGCGTTTAATCCATTAAGGGATGATGAAACACCATCTTTTTCGAAGATAACCGAAATTAAAGGCATCAACATACCTTGTGAAAATCCCGAAATAGATACAATCATAACTAAAATCCAAAACCTTTTTTGCTCAAAACTAATCTTAAATTCCACATCTGCCTCCATTTTAGTAAAAATTACTTTTTTCATTATGTATTTTAATACTTGTAACATCTTATCATAATCTAATTCCACCTGTGAATTACCGAAAAGCACAAAAAAAGACTCAGCCACAAAAATTCAAAGTGCACTGAGTCTTTTAACGATCTGTTATTATCATATGTTGTTACATTAAACCCATTATCGGCCTAACCTTGACCGAGAACCTGTTTAACTCCCTCCTTTAAACTACTTATTCTATAGGCTCCTATTCCGTTCCCATTTACAGTGAAAACCTTTTATACTCCTTCCTTATTATTATGAAGTGAAGACTTTCTTTTCGCCCTTCATGTAAATTGCCAACTTTTTTTACATGAGTTGCTGCATTGATGGGCATCTTAAAAAGGAAGAGGATTTTCCTACGAAAGAACCGACATTCAAGTGATTACTCACTTCTCCTCCTTCCTTCTAGGTTAAAATCATGTTAACATATTACATTAATTTTGTAAATTTTCTAAACTTACAGAAATATAAAATACCCATTTTGGCCTATTTTTTCGAATTTCCAATTGAAAAATTTGATTAAATCGTATACGATGATGATGATGAAATGAGGTGTTACGATGAGCAAATCAATTACGGATAAAGAACAACAAGTCAATTATTTAAAAGAACGTCTACAAATTTTTGTTGAAGTATTAGATGCTATTGACCCAGAAACTGCAGATTTACAAGATATCGATCGCCTTATTGCCATGATAGACGATTTAGAAGATAAAATGGAACAATTTAAAAACCGCCCTGAAATGTAATTAATAAATTTTTAACAATCTTCTTATTTATTCATATAATTTCTACAAGAGCACAATTTTGTGCTCTTTTTTTCATACTTTGGACAGGTTATAATAAGGTGTAATTTAAAAATAACCTTTTTGAGGGGGCTATTTCCATGAATCTAGAAACACTAGAACAAAGTATTTACGATTTGGTAAGCGAAACTTCTACTAACTTACCAAAAGACGTTCGTCGTGCTATAAAAAAAGCGAAGGATGCAGAAAATGCTGGGACTCGTGCAGCGATGAGCTTAGATACAATCGCAAATAATATCTTCATGGCAGATGATCAAGTTTCACCTATTTGCCAAGATACTGGTCTTCCTACTTTCAAGATTAAAACTCCTGTTGGTGTAAACCAACTTGAAATCAAAGAAGTAATAAAAAAAGCTATCGTTCAAGCTACAAAGGATGCAAAACTTCGTCCTAACTCGGTAGATTCTTTAACGGGTAAAAACAGTGGCGACAATTTAGGTGCAGGTGTACCTGTTATAAAATTTGAACAATGGGAAAAAGAATATATAGAAGTAAAACTAATCCTTAAAGGTGGTGGCTGTGAAAACAAGAATATTCAATACAGTTTACCATGTGAACTTGAAGGACTTGGACGTGCAGGTCGTGATTTGGATGGTATCCGAAAATGTATACTTCACTCTGTTTATCAAGCACAAGGCCAAGGATGTTCTGCTGGGTTCATCGGTGTTGGAATCGGAGGAGATCGTTCTTCTGGATATGATTTAGCAAAAGAACAATTATTCCGCCACGTGGAAGATACTAACCCAAATCCAGACCTTGCAAAATTAGAAGCCTACATATTAGAGAAAGCAAATACGTTAGGTATTGGAACAATGGGCTTTGGTGGTGAAGCAACATTACTAGGCTGTAAAATCGGTGTTATGAACCGCATTCCAGCTTCTTTCTTTGTATCAGTAGCTTATAACTGTTGGGCATACCGACGAATGGCTATTGATATTGATGCAGAAACAGGAGAAATTAGAAAATGGCATTACCAAGAAGGAGAAAAAATAGCCTTCGATGATGCCGTTGCAGCAACGCAAGAAGAACCAAAAAAAGAAATTATTGAACTTCATGCACCTATTTCTGAAGAACAAATACGTGCACTGCATGTCGGTGATGTCGTCAAAATTTCAGGTCGTATGTATACTGGCCGTGATGCAATTCATCATCACTTAATAAGCCATGATGCCCCAGTCGATCTAAATGGCCAAATTATTTATCACTGCGGACCCGTAATGGCAAAAGACGAAGATGGCAATTGGACAGTTAAAGCAGCTGGTCCTACTACTTCCATTCGTGAAGAACCATATCAAGGTGATATTATGAAGAAATTCGGTATTCGAGCTGTAATGGGTAAAGGCGGTATGGGACCTAAAACGCTAAAAGCATTAGAAGAACATGGTGGGGTTTACTTAAATGCAATAGGTGGAGCTGCGCAATACTATGCCGATTGTATTAAATCAGTTGATGGAGTAGATTTAATAGAGTTTGGTATACCAGAGGCAATGTGGCATCTTAGTGTCCAAGACTTCACTGCTGTTGTTACAATGGATTCTCATGGAAACTCTTTACACGCAGATGTTCAAAAATCTTCTTTAGAAAAATTAGCTATGCATGCAGAAAGAGTATTTTAAAATAAGTAAAAGAAAAACCTCTCCAAAGTTTGGAAAGGTTTTTCTTTTTACTAAATTATTCTATTTATTTCACCAATAATTTATTATTACACTTCCATCCCCCTATCCTCTATGTTATAATAATTCTAAATTAAAAATAACTATAAAGATAATACAAAAAGGCCATTAGACACCCATATTTATTGTTATATAAACGTTTTGATATTGATTATTATTATCAGGAGGTCATGTGAATGGAAATCGTAAAAGAGAATAATTATCATCTAATTGAGAAAATAAGAGAACATATTGAACTTATTGCTGCACTTCTATCAGGCATTTTGATATTAACTGCTTGGTTGTTAGGGAAAGACGGCGAAACTACTATTTCAATAGTTTTCTATATATTAGCTTTTTTAATTGGTGGTTTTGCGAAAGCAAAAGAAGGCGTTGAAGAAACAATTGCAAATAAAGAGCTAAATGTTGAGTTTTTAATGATCATAGCTGCTATCGGTTCAGCAATCATTGGATATTGGACGGAGGGAGCTATTCTAATCTTCATCTTCGCTGTCAGTGGTGCACTTGAAACTTATGCAATGAAGAAAAGTCATAAAGAAATTTCAGCTCTGATGAATTTACAACCTGAAGAAGCATGGCTAATAAAACAAAATGGTGAAATAGAACGCGTTGCTGTTTCTTCTTTGAACTTAGGTGACCATTTACTTATTAAACCAGGTGAACTAATTCCAGCTGATGGAGTTATTGTGGAAGGCTCTACCTCAATTGATGAAGCTGCAATAACTGGTGAATCTATTCCGGTAACAAAATTAGTCGGTGCAGATGTATTTGCAGGAACGGTCAATATGACTGGTGCTGTAACAATGGAAATGACTAAACCAAGTTCTGAGTCATTATTTCAAAAGATTATTAACCTTGTACAATCTGCACAAAGTGAAAAATCACCTTCACAACAATTTATAGAACGTTTTGAAGGAGCCTATGTAAAATTTGTACTTATTGCAGTTGGCCTTATGATGTTTGTCCC
Source organism: uncultured Rummeliibacillus sp. (assembly GCF_934216135.1). Lineage (NCBI taxonomy): Bacteria > Bacillati > Bacillota > Bacilli > Caryophanales > Caryophanaceae > Rummeliibacillus > uncultured Rummeliibacillus sp. Next base: position 25,876 of record NZ_CAKQBI010000009.1, read on the forward strand.
ACATTTCTTACTTGATTGGAGTTGGAATACAACATTTTATCGAGCAATGGTATTATTAGTAGTTGCTTCTCCTTGTGCACTTGTTGCTTCTATTATGCCTGCAACATTATCTGCTATTTCAAACGGTGCGCGTAATGGTGTTTTGTTCAAAGGTGGATTACATATTGAACACTTAAGCGTGTTAAGAGCAATTGCCTTTGATAAAACAGGTACGCTTACTCAAGGAAAACCTGTTGTAACAGATTTTGTTGTGCGTAATGATGTGGACGAATTACAAATGTTATCAATAATTGCCGGTATTGAAGCAAAGTCAAATCACCCACTTGCACAAGCAATTATCGCTTATGCTACTAATCGTGGACTTAAGACTTTCTCTCAAGCTCAAATAGAAGATGTGCCTGGTTGGGGCCTAAAAGCAATGGTTGATAATCAATCTTACAAAGTTGGAAAAATGGATTTCGTAGGTCGGGATGCTGCCTACAAATTTGCTGAAGGCATTGCTCCTAAACTTGCAGAACAAGGTAAAACTGTTATCTTCTTAGCTGATGAAGAAGGAATTGTTGCTCTTGCTGCGATGAAAGATACAGTTCGTGAAGAAGCTAAAAAAGCGATTGCTTTATTGAAAAACTTAGGTATTCACACCATCATGTTAACTGGTGACAATGAAAAAACTGCTAAAGTAATCGCTAAAGAAGCCGGTGTAGATGCTTATATTGCAGAATGCTTACCTGAAACAAAAGTAAATCACATTAAAGAGTTGATGAAAACATACAGTCATGTTGGTATGGTAGGTGACGGTATTAACGATGCACCTGCACTTGCTACTGCAACAACCGGAATTGCAATGGGTGAAGGAACTGACGTTGCTCTTGAAACGGCTGATGTAGTATTAATGAAAAATGACCTTTCTAAAATTTCTTACGCAGTTAATCTATCACGTAAGATGCAAAAGATTGTCAAACAAAACATTACCTTCTCCATCTCCGTGATCGTATTGTTGATCATCTCTAACTTTCTGCAAGCAGTCGACTTACCACTTGGAGTAGTTGGACACGAAGGAAGTACAATTTTAGTTATTTTAAACGGTTTAAGAATGTTGAAAAACCATTAATAATCATCTTCCTTGTTACTAGAAAAAGGGGCTAACCCGTAAGTTTTAACTTATGGGTTAGTCCCCTTTATTTTGCTCTATTCTTTCTGTCTAGCTTTTCCCTTCTTTGCTGCATAATAGCATTAAGTTGCCCTCCTACTATTAGGAGAATGCCTGTCAAATACAGCCACAACATTAATATGATAATACCCCCGATACTCCCGTATGTAGCTGAGTAATTTACAAAATTATCAATATAGTAAGAAAAGGCATATGACACTAATAACCATGAAATTGTAGCAAAGAGTGCTCCAATTAATACACTCTTTAGATATAATTTAATATTTGGCAAAATCCAATACATTAAAGTCAAAACAGAAAAAATCAATATTGGAGGTAATAGTGTTCGAAATTTGTTCCAAACAACTAGAAAATCAGCCTCTAAACCAAATGTTGAAAATAGAAAAAGTCCAATTTGTTTACCAAACACAGGTAAAACTAAAGCGACAACGATTAAAAATATTAACAATAAAGTAAAAACTACAGATACAAATCTAGCAACTAAAAATGGCCTTGTTTCTTCTTTATTGTATGAACGATTTAACGATTTTATCAAGGCATTGACACCATTTGAAGCTGACCAAATTGTACCGATGATCCCAATAGATAATAATCCACTGTTACGTTTTTCAAGAACTTCTACAATCGTTCCCTCAATCATTGTATATACTTGTTCTGGCATTAAATCTTCTAAAACTATATATACAAGAGCTGGTGGAAAATTCAAATAAGGTAACAAAGTCAATAAGAAAATCAGCAATGGAAATAATGCTAGTAAAAAGAAATACGCTAATTGTGCACCAAACCCTGTAATATCAGCATCCTTCAAACGTTTTAGAAATGCTAATATAAATCCTTTTAGTTTAGTGACATCATAATGGTCATCCAATGTATCCTTCTTCTCTATTTGCATTAACTTCATCTTATTGAACATTTCGGAAGACTTACCGCTTGTAGTATTTTTTTCTTTTTTGGAGCTTGTTAAAAGCTTATATTTTTTCACTTTTCTACGCTTTTTCATACTTGCTCCCCCTTTATCGGGAACTTATAAGTGAATAACAGATTCTGTTGGAACTTCTTTTTCTTTTTCTTTTGCTTTTTCAATTCCTGCTGTTAAGACTTCTTTTGTTTCCAAAACAATGTCCTTTACTTGAGGAGTTAACTCTTGAATTTCATTTATTTTTTCAAGATAGAAATCCTTGTCTTTCATAAAAGTACTATACATAGACTGAACTGAGCTAGCTGTAGATTGAAGTTTATCAACTATTTCTTGACGATTAGATGCATAATATTGCACATCAATCATAAAATGTTTTACCTTTCTAACTGTAGTTTCGCGAGTGTGTCGATCCAACATACTTAATGCTGCTCCTGTAACAGCTCCTAATGCGATACCTGTAACTAATTTGTTAGACATATTAATCCTCCTCCAAACATCTATATATATTATTATACCCCACTACTTTATATGTAAAACAGTTTCAATATTATATACATTCTATTTCACATGCACTAATTACTTAAAATCCTCAATAAAAGGAGGAGCAAAGGAATATTTCTTATATAACTTAAATTGACTTTAAGAATTCATCGTGAAATGATACTGTAGTATATGAATGTAATAAAAAGTAGGAGGAATCCCTTTGAATTTAACTCAACCATCTACAGAGAATGTAACTTTTATGATTGAAGGTATAAAAGATAAACTTCGTATGGTCAATGCAGATGCGATGAAACCTGAACATTTTGATACTGATAACTATGAGGACTTAGTTTTTTTATACGAAATGGTCATGAAACGTAATGCATTTAGCCCAAGTGAAATGCAAGCTATTGTAGCAGAGCTTGGATCCTTACGTAAATAAATATTAAAACAATTGCTTTATTTGCTTTCTCTAAGTCAAAAAGGTATGCCTCTATCCGGAGACATACCTTTTTTGTATTTATTCATTTGAATTATTTGTTGATGTGCCATCTTTTTTCACTAATGGTTGAATAAGTACTTCAACTCGACGGTTCTTTGCACGGCCCTTTTCTGTTTTGTTTGATGCTATTGGGTTATTTTCTCCGTATCCCTTCGCGCTAAAGTACGAGGAATCTACTTTCGGATTATTATTAACGATCAATGTTAAGAAATTAACCGCTCGCATAACACTTAGTTCCCAGTTAGATGAAAATTCCCCATTATTCATCGGAATATTATCAGTATATCCAGTAATTGTTACACTTCTTTTTGGTTTAAAAACTAGAATTTTTGATAATTCCTTTGCAGTTTCTTTATATTCTTCTTTTACATCTGCTTTACCAGGATCAAATAGCACACTATCTCGAATCGTAATTAAAAGACCTTCATCGGTCATCTTTGTTTCGAATTGCTTTTCTAATTCATTCACGGCAATAAAGTCATCAACTTTACCCTTAATTTTTGAAAGGGACTTTTGATCTTCTAAGTAAGCCGTATTTTTGTTTAGTGAGTCACTTTTAGGATCGGTTGGTTCTACTGGAGATGGATTTTCCATTACGCCACTTCCTCCATCGAACACTGCATTAAACACAGAAGATAGCTGAGCTAATTTATGAGCATCTACTGTACTTGATGCAAATAGTACGATAAACAATGCTAATAATAATGTTAGTAAATCGGAATATGGTAGCAACCATGACTCTGGGATTTCACCTGGTTCTTTTTTACGCTTCTTAGATTTCCTTGCCAAGGCCGCTCGCCCCGCTTTCACCCATAATTTGTTTGCGTTCTTCTTTTGTTAAGTACGAAGCAAGCTTTTGTTCGATTACGCGAGGAGCCTCCCCTTCTAAAACTGAAAGAATTCCTTCAATCATCATCATCTTTTGACGTGCTTCTATACTTGATTTACGTCTAAGTTTATTTGCAAATGGATGCCATAATACATACCCAGTGAAAATCCCTAATAGTGTTGCGATAAAGGCTGCTGAAATGGCATGTCCTAATGCATCGATATCATTCATATTTTTTAAAGCTGCGATTAAACCAACTACCGCACCTAGTACCCCTAACGTAGGGGCATATGTACCTGCTTGCGTGAAAATTTGCGCTCCTGCTGTATGGCGTTCTTCCATTGCTTCTACTTCTTCAGTCAATACATCGCGAATATAATCTGCATTTTGTCCATCTATCGCTAAAGTTAGACCATTCTTTAAGAAGGGATCATCAATTTCAGAAACTTTCCCCTCTAATGCTAATAGCCCTTCACGACGTGCTAAATCCGCCCAGCTAGAAAATAATTTAATAATTTCAACATCACTTACTAGCTTTTGCTCTGTAAATAAAATCTTGAATAATTTTGGAACTTTCTTCAATTCACTTTTAGGAAATGCAATAGTTACAGCTGCGATTGTTCCTAAAATAATGATTAAAATAGCCGCTGGGTTAAGCAAATTATCAGGGGTTACACCTTTTAAGGTCATCCCAACGAATACTGCGATTAACCCCAGTATTAGACCAACAATCGATGATAAATCCATTTTAGTACCCTCCATAGTGTCATTCTTGTTATTATTTCGGTTATTTTTCTGCAATGTTAATAATTCAATATCGAACAACATAAGATATTTGATGAAAACATAATAGTGATATGTAATAGTTATCGACTAGAAGCAATACAATCTATTTTATCCAGTTTATTTAAATACGTGTTATAATAATAATGTTCTATAATTCTAAAAGAGTTTTATAGAATTTTTAATTTCTCTTTATCTTCGAATCATGTATAATTATTATTAATGAATAATTCCATATATAGGGAGGGTTATCGATAATGGCTTCATTTATCGCTACAGTTGTTGGATTCTTTGGTATACTTTTGGTATCAGGTGCGATGTTTGTCCACTATTTAAGAGAAGGCCTAGATTCTTCATCTGCTAATATCGTAGATCCAAAACCAAAAACTAAATTTTAGTATAAAAAAGCTACTTGCTAGTCGCAAGTAGCTTTTTTACATTTTTCTAACAATTTATTGACGAATTTATAACATTTAAGGTTTATCGCACTATATAATTTCTAAAATCCGTATATTAATGTCACCTTTCTATTTACACTCCTATGAAATGATTGTTATATACCATAAAATAACATGCTATTTAAAAGAAATATATTTTATACTAATGTAACCTAAGGTATTTTGAGGAGGAATTTTACGTATGTTTTCGACAACAGCAGTTGGAATCGATTTAGGCACAGCCAATACGTTAGTATATACAAAAAATAAAGGTATTATTTTAAATGAACCATCCGTTGTAGCTTATAATATTAATACAAATGAAATTGTTGCAACCGGTAAAGAAGCAAAAGAAATGGTAGGGAAAACACCCCAAAGTATTCGAGCAATCCGTCCTCTTAAAGATGGCGTAATTGCAGATTTTGATATGACCGCTGCCATGATTAAATCTATGATGGAAAAAGTGGCAAAGAAAATGGGATCTTCCTTACGTAAACCAAATGTTGTCGTTTGTACACCATCTGGCGCTACTTCTGTTGAACGACTAGCAATTCAAGACGTCGTGAAACAATGTGGAGCCAAAGAAGTTCACCTAATAGAGGAACCCGTTGCTGCAGCAATTGGTGCAGAATTACCAGTTAGTGATCCAATTGCAAGTGTGATTGTTGATATTGGTGGGGGTACAACAGAAGTTGGTATTATTTCATTTGGTGGGATTGTTACATCTAATACCATGAAACTTGGTGGCGACCATATGAATGAAGAGATTATTCAATTCGCCCGCAAAGAGTTTAATGTTTTAATAGGAGAACCAACAGCAGAAAAAATCAAACAAGAAATTGGGTATGCATTAATAGAACACCCTTCTGAAATAATTGAAGTATGTGGTCGCGATATCGTAACAGGTCTTCCAAAAACTATTGCAGTATCATCATTGCAAATTCAAAATTGTTTAAAAGAAAATCTATTATCTATTTTAGAGTTAATCAGTAGATCTTTAGAAAGTTGTCCCCCAGAATTATCTGGTGATATCGTAGATCGCGGTATTGTTCTAACTGGCGGAGGTTCTCTATTAAAAGGAATGGCTGAATGGCTTTCTAAAAAATTAGATGTTCCCGTTCATTTAGCTCCTGAACCATTAGAATCCGTTGTAATAGGAACAGGAAAAGCATTAGATACGATTCATTTATTAAAAAAATAAAATTTTCAGTATTTCCTTTTTCTAAGTAGTTATTTTACAATTAGAAAGAGGAGGAGATACAGTTATGTCTATTTTAAACGAAGTCATTACATTCAATAAATCGTTCGTAGAAGAAAAACGATATGAACCTTATATTACTAGTAAATATCCTGATAAACATTTTGTTATTCTAACTTGTATGGATACACGGCTTGTCGAATTATTGCCAAAAGCGATGAATCTTCGCAATGGTGATGTTAAGATAATTAAAAGTGCTGGTGCAACACTCAATCATCCGTTTGGCGGTATTATGCGAAGCTTGCTTGTTGCAATATATGAACTTCAAGCAGATGAAGTTTTTGTAATCGGGCATTATGACTGTGGTATGAGTGCAGTAAACCCAGATAAAATGCTTCAAAAGATGATAGATCGTGGAATTACACAAGATACACTCGATTTGCTTACTTATTCAGGTGTCGATTTAAAACAATGGTTACATGGGTTTGAGGATGTACAAGAAAATGTTCAACATAGCGTTGAAATGATAAAAAACCATCCATTAGTATTGGACTCAATCCCCGTTCACGGTTTAGTCATTGATCCTAAGACGGGTAAATTAGATATAATTGTAGACGGCTCAAAGATATAAAAAACAGCGGTTTCCTTATGAGGAAATCGCTGTTTTTGTATTTATCTCATCACTATAAATATTATTTAAGAAATACATCATACAGTAAAAGCACAAGTTTTTAATAATTCGACAGATTTCCCGGGAAATCTTCAATATCATTTATATTACATTCCATTGAATAATCTATGGAATTTGGTCCTCCATCTCCGCCAAGCGGCCTTACCCTTTCAATAGTCCTCTTCCATTAGTGCATATAAATAATGGTCTTGCCATTTCCCATTAATATAAAGTAGTTTACGCAATAACCCTTCCCTTAAATAACCTGCTTTTTCTAATACGCGGACAGATGCTACATTTTTGGGAGAAACATATGCCTCCAATCGATGAATACAAAGATCTTCAAATGCAAATTTTGAAACAAGTGAAAGTGCTTCGGATACAATCCCTTTTCCCGTATGTGCCTCATCCATTGAATAGCCTACAAAAGCACTGGAGAAAGGGAGACGTCTAATCGAATATATAGAAATATGCCCTATTATCTCCGTACTCTCAGAAGCGAAAATACCAAAACTATATTCCCGATTCGCGCGCATTTGCCTTATAGACTCTTGAATTTTCTTTATTTGGACTTTTTCAGTGTAGTATTCAGGTGGATGTAATGGCTCATGGATTGACCAGTAATGCATATTACGTGCAACCATTTGAGTATATGGTGTTACATCCGCTAACTCTAAAGTACGCAAATAACAACGTTGTCCCTCTAAAAATACCATACAGTATTATCCATCCTTTTCGATATATTGAAGATATCATTTGAATATTGTAAAAGGTCGTTTAACAAGAGATTCAGAATTCCATACTTAAACACTGAAGTAAATATAAAATTCATGCATAAAATTAAGTGACAAAGTCTCTTTCAACTAGAACCAAAATAAATTTTTCTTTTACTATTTTGTTTATCTATGATAAAACTATGTAAACTTAAATATTATACTTCTTTAGTTAAAGATTCTGTAGGATCTGTAACTTGCAAGCCCTGACGTTCGCATTCTTTTTTTACATGTTTTATCGTCTCTTTAAGAACTTGTATACGTGCGTATTTTTTATCATTGCCCTCGATTAAAATCCAAGGTGCATTCTTTTGATCTGTTTTATCGAACATATCATTAGCAGCCTCAATATATAAAGGCCATTTATCTCGATTACGCCAATCTTCATCCGTAAGCTTCCACTTTTTATAAGGATCTTCTTGACGCTCTTTAAATCTATTTAACTGTTCTTCATTTGATACTTGTATCCAGAATTTCAATACAATGTAATGATCATCTGTTAACAATTTTTCGAATTGATTGATTTCTTCATAAGCACGTCCCCATTCGTCTTTTGAAGCAAATCCTTCAATTCTTTCAACAAGTACTCGTCCATACCACGTACGATCGAAAATACCTATCTGTCCTCTTGCAGGAAGTCGTTTCCAAAATCGATGAAGATGATTATACTTTAACTCTTCTTGAGTAGGAGCAGCTATAGGATGTACTATATATCCCCTTGGATCTAAGCGCTGTGTTAATCTCTTAATAGCGCCGCCCTTCCCTGCTGCATCCATCCCTTCAAAACCTATTATCAATCCAATATTATGCTTAAATAGGAATTGTTGAATGTTCAGCATTTCAAATTGGAGCTTTTTTAGTTCTTTCTTATAGGAGATTTTATCGTCTAGCTTTTTATTTAAATCCAGCTTTTCAATATGTGTAGTCACTTTATCCACTCCTTTTTATATCTTTATAATATTTTACCGCAATGTTCACTAAAATGGTATTTGTTGTTACACTAAAACGATTGTATACTATAGAGTGACTAATTATTTATGGAATTTGATGTACATCATATCAATTATTAGATTGTTTCACTAATCTAATCAGAAAGGAGAGATTGTATTGGGCAGACTATTGATCGTAACCATTATATATTTGGCCATGGTTACATTTAGCATAGCTGCTAACATTATTCCACTTAATGGCCATACAACAAGTGAGATCTCCAATAGCTATACTGTCCTATTTAGTCCTGCAGGGTACGTTAATATTATTCGGGTATTTATCTATATTATTTTGACCTATTGGATTTATCTTTTGTGGAAAAATCGTCGTACCGAATACCATATAACATTTATGCAAACTGTTTATTTTGTCACGAGTTCGGTACTTAATATTTTATGGATTTACTTATGGCATTATGAATATTTTACCTGGTCAGTTATCATTATTATTTTAATGTTATTATCCTTGATAGGTTTGTATTTTACCTATCCCGTTTGGAATCGGTCATGGGTAGGACGCTTACCCATTTCTATATACCTTGCATGGGAAAGTATTGTCACTTTTATGAACATCGCTTTCCTGTTTACCCATAATCATTGGAGCTTCTTAGATTTAAGCGAACCTTTATGGGCAGTAATTATGCTTACATTTGGAGCAGCAATTGCATTACATGTCAGATTTCATTATGAAGATATCCTTTTCCCTATTATTTATATTTGGACTTTTATTGGAATTGCATTTAAGAATGGTTTTGAAGAATTACTTGTTACAACTGCTGCTCTTTTCTTGAGTGGTGTACTTGTTGTAGGAATTATTTTTATCAAAAAACAAAAGCCCTCTGAATAAATTCAGAGAGCTTGAATAAGTGGCTTAATGGTTTCAAACTTTTAAGCTGCTTTTTATTTTAACTTTTTCTAGTCAATTTTTGTTGTAATAATTGGTTCGCCTTTTGTAACAATGATTGTATGTTCAAGTTGAGCGACTAAAGATTTATCTGGTGTAATAAAAGTCCAGCCATCACCAGCTTCTACAATATGCTCAGCTTTTTGTGAGATAAATGGTTCTACTGCTAATACCATTCCTTCTTTAAGAATTGTACGATCCCAAGCATCAAAGTAATTTAACACATATTGTGGTTCTTCATGTAGAGAGTGTCCAACACCATGTCCAGTTAAATTCATAATAACTGATAACCCATTATCATGAGCTTCTCGTTCTACTGCTTTACCAATTTGGCTTAAACGAGAACCAGCTTTAACCTTTTTCATAGCACGATCAAATGCACTTTGTGCTACATCACAAATTTTTTGAACTTCTGGTTTTTCAACATCTCCAACGATAAATGAAATACCTGTATCTGCATAATAACCGTTAACATGGCCTGACACATCAATATTAATCAAGTCACCGGCTTTAAGTTTATGATGGTTTGGAATACCATGTGCTACTTGTTCGTTAACACTAATACAAGTGTAACCTGGGAAATCATATTCTGCTTTTGGTCCTGAAACAGCACCTTTTTCTTCGAATAATTTACCAGCTAAATCGTCTAATTCTTTTGTTGTAACACCTGGTTTTGTTGCAGCTTTCATCGCTTCACGAATTTCAGCCATCGCACGGCCTGCTTTCATCAAAGCATCTATTTCTTCTTTCGTTTTTGCAATCATTTGTAACGATCCCTTCTCATTTTATCTACATTTAACTATACCACAATTTAAGAAATGCGGTTTTAGAAAACACCCTGACGTTCTAAACTTATAGCTATCATATTATAGATACAGTAAAAGTTTACTTATACATACAAATCTCCTTAACATCATAAAAATGAAAAAAATTTATCAAATAAAATAACCTAGTTCCTATTAATATAGAAAACTAGGCCAATTGCTTTTTATTAAGCGTCTATTCTTTTTATCTCTTATGCTCTAATAATTTTGGTGCTGTAGTAAAGAGAAGAGATGCTACAATGATTGTTAATATAATGGCAGGTATCATATACGACCCATTATAAATAATTGAGTATAAATACACGTTTTGTTTTCCTGCATATTCAGCAAAGAATACAATTCCTGCCACCGTGTGTGCAATATAGCGTAATAACCCACCTATAAAAGTGCCAAGTGTAATATACGCCACCACTTGCTTTTTCTTTCCTTCCTTACTAGCCTTAAGTAATTGACGTCGGACGATTCCGGCTAAACCTACAACTGTAAACGCAAAGAAATAATCGATAAAGCCTTGTAATGGGGTTAAAATATAACCTCCCATTATTACTTGTAATGTTCCTATTAGGAAACCCGTTACAAGCCCTGGTACTGTTCCCCAACGAAAAGCCATCAACACAATTGGTACCATCACAAGACTAATAGAGCCTCCCTGAGCCCACAATCTAAATGAAAGCTGATCTAAAACTAAACCAATTGCTGCAAAAATCGCAATTTCAATCATCATTAATAATTTCTTATTGTTCAATTTTCATCCTCCTTAGTTCAGATGCAGATCACATAAGTCTAAAGCTTATTCTGGTATTGCCAGAATTAGATATTCACCATAAAAAAAACGACGTCAGGATAGTCCTGACATCGAATAAGTCGGTTTTCTATCCACATTCCTACGCAAGCATTAACTTACAGGTTCAAAGGGTTAGAACTTCGGGTTCACTCTCAGCCGTCCTTTACGGCTCCCCTTGTGGTCGATACATCATTAAATTTTTTTGAACATATTTATTGTACTTAACTTAAGTTGGAAATTCAATAGAGAATAATTCTTTGTCTATTGTAAAACATATGAATCTTTTATCCGCTTTTATACGTAGGATATATATGAATGTTTGAATGGAGGTGATGAATGTGAATAATAATCGTGTATTATCATCGCTTTGTTATTTTAGTGTCTTTTTTGCAGGATTTATTTTACCATTAATCGTGTTCTTTGTAGCAACTGAACCTGAAGTTAAAAGACATGCAAAACGTGCTTTCTTCTCTCACCTATTGTTAATCATACCTACTATTATCGGCGTTATTATCTTCATAGCTGTTATCATAAACTTTGGTTTTGAATCGACTAGTTATGAGTCAATTGGTTTAAATTCAAATGGTTTGTCATACTCATCAAGTGGTGATACATTTATCATGATTGCATGGCTAATATTTATTGTCTTTGAAGTCATTTTATCCCTTGCAGTGTTTATATGGAATATTGTTCAAGGTATAAAAGTTCTTAAAGCTTAGATATTATCTATATGAGGATTTATCATGTCGAAATACAGAAGATCCAAAGAATGGAGTGCTTATTATGCAAGTAAGAAAAGTTGTAAAAGCTGCTATAAAAATCGCACCAATCGTTTATCCAATCATCATAAAAGCCATTGACGCTAGAAAGAAGAAAAACCCTTTTAAAAAATAATGATCATTCCACAATGTATTACTAGAGATAAAAAACCCTTCAATAAATAAGCCATACGTACTTATAGGCTTTCGTTGAAGGGTTTTTATCTTGTTCAGCAATGCAGTTTAGAATGCCCAACTTCCTTTTCTAAAGATAGGCTCTACAGTTCCATCAGGTAGAACACCATCAATATCCATCTCTCCACTACCTACCATGAAGTCCTCATGCGTAATAGAAGTATTGATACCTTTTTCTTCAAGTTGTTCTTTTGAAAGTGCACTTCCACCCTCATAACATGTTGGATAAGCTTCACCTATCGCTAAGTGGTTTGATGCGTTTTCATCAAATAATGTATTGTAATATAGAATGTTCGATGCTGAAATTGGTGATTCATGTGGTACAAGTGCTACTTCACCAAGATATTGTGATCCTTCATCAGCTTTTGTTAGTTCTTGAAGAAGTTCAGCACCAACTTTTGCTTCAGTTTTTACAATCTTGCCGTTTTCAAAGGTAATTTTAAACTGATCGATAATATTCCCTTGGAATGCAAGTGGTTTTGTATTTGACACATAGCCATTGACGCCGTATTTCGATGGCATTGTATATACTTCTTCAGTTGGCATATTAGCGACAAATGATGTACCTTCTGGTGTGTAACTTGCTCCTGTGCACCAAATATGCTTATCAGGTAATTCGATTGTTAAATCTGTTCCTGGTGCAGTGTAATGTAATTTTGCATATCGTTTTTTATTTAAAATAGCTGCTCGTTGATCTAAGTTTTTCAAATGTTGTTCCCAATTATCGATTACATTTCCTTTACCGATATGTACTGTTTTAAAAATAGCTTCCCATAGTGCTGGTACTTGTTCTTCTTCTTTTAAATTTGGGAATACCTTTGCAGCCCATTTTTTAGAAGGTACAGCAATAATTGACCAAGCAATTTTATCATTCATAACAGCATCACGATAGTTTTCTAAAGCTTTGCCGGATGCTTTTTGATGCGCAGATAATTTTTCAACTGGAACACCTGTTAAATTATCTGGATCTGCTGCGTCAATCCAAAGTAATGCCCCTTTTCGTTCAATTAGTTCATCACGTTGTTCACTAATCCAACGAGGGAATTTTGCAAACTCAGCATCCGGTGCATTATCGAAAAATTCACGATTTATCACATCATCAGAAAAATTAACAGTTACACGAGCTGCTCCTACTTCGTAAGCTTTTTTAACAACTAACCTTGTAAATTCGACAGTATCTGTAGTTGTATTAATAAGGAGTGTTTGACCTTTTTGAACATTGGCACCCACTTTAACAGTTAACTCAGCAAATTGCTCTAACTTCTCTTCAAATGTCATTAATCAGTTACCTCACTTTTTTTTATTGTTTAGACGGTTCTTTTTGCTAAAAAACTTTTTGTTTTCCTGTTTTTTAAAAGAATTTCCAAATGAGCTACTTTCACTTTTCTTTTTAGAATATGAGCCTGAAGATTTATTATTCCCTCTCTTTTGTTTAGGAGGTTTTACTTCCGCATGTCCTTCGATTAATTGACCATTAGACCAAATTTTTTCAACTGGTTTAATAGATAATTCTCGCATACGTTTATGATAGGCTTGTTCTTCATGATAAGCTAATAATGTAATAACCTCACCGTCAGCTCCAGCACGACCAGTACGTCCTGAACGATGCACATATTGTTCTTTTGTATATGGAACATCCACATGGATAACATGTGTTAACCCTTTAATATCTAAACCACGTGCCGCAATATCTGTTGCAATTAGGACTCGTGCTTCTCCTTTACGGAAACTATCTAATGAGGTTTTTCTTTCTTCCTTCTTCATCTCAGAATGTAGTGCAACGATTGGTGCATTACGGAAATCCAGTTTAGATTTTTTCATTAGTAGTTGATCTAAATTATTTATAAAAGCAAGGGCTCTCACGCCTGATATATGTGAAATTTTACGAAGAAACTCTGTTTTATCTCGTTGTTCAAGCTTTACAAAAGAATGTACTACCTTGCTATCACCTAGTAAGTCTTTTTCAACCTCTACTTGAAGTCTGATTGGATCATGAAGCATACGTTTTGCAACTAACTCAATTTCATCTGTTATTGTAGCTGATACAACCGCTACTTGGCGATTATGATCAGCACCATCGATAAAAGATTTTACAATTACTCGATAGTCCCTACTTAGTAACTGATCACCTTCATCTAAAATGATTGTAGTCAGTTCATGCAGTTTCAACTTTCTTTCATTAACAAGCTCATTTAATCTTCCTGGTGTACCAACTGCAATTGTTGGTTTCTTTTTTAACTTTTCAATTTGTCTTTGTGGATTTGCTCCACCAATTAAAGGGACAACAGTAATAGGTGTGCCAGCAATCCATTCACGAATAACCTCTACAATTTGCATACATAATTCTTGAGATGGCGCTATGATTAAAGCTTGAGTTGCTTTTTTTGTTCCATCTACTTTTTGAAGTAACGGTAATAAGTAAGCTAATGTTTTACCTGTACCTGTTGGAGATTCAGCTACAACATCCTTACCTTCTATAAGTGCTGGAATCATTTGATCTTGTATTGGCATAGTGGATGGGAAGCTCCACTTTTTTTGTAAGTCTTCATTTAATAAATTTAGGAATGTCATTGTTTCCCACACCTTCTCTCAGTGTAATTTTATGATGATTTGTTTCATATATAATGAAATTGATTTATTTAAAAAGTATTTAAGTAAAAACCTGCCCTCCGAAAAGGACAGGTGTTTCAATTTAGTCTAATAGTTCATATCCACAACTAGTAATTGCAGTGTCTGCTAATACAATTAGTGCATCGATATATAAATTACTATCTAGAGATAAATCACGATTCACAACAGATAGTTCTGTGCATCCTAATATAATATAGTCACAACCTGCTTTTATCATAGCCGTCTCAATGGGTTGCCATTGTTCTTTTGAGATTTTCTTTCCTGCTTTTACATAGTCATAGATCACTGACATAAGGTCTTTTTGCATTTCTTTGTCTGGTACAATTGGTTCTATTCCTTCATCGAGTAAAGCCTCTTGATATAAGTTAGAAGTCAAAGTACCGATTGTTGCAAGAATCCCCACACGTTTTGCATTCAATAGGTGTGCTTTCTTTGCAGTTTCTCGAATCATATGCAGAACGGGAACAGGTGAACCTTCTTGTAAACCTTCATAAAATCTATGCGCTGTATTACAAGGAATACATATCATATCTGCTCCTGCGTTTGCAAGCTTATGAGCATCTTCTACCATCACTGGTAGTGGATTTGGTTTAGAGTGATCTAAGATGTAATCTGTTCTATCAGGAATACGTGTATCATTATCAATGATAAAGTGCATATGTTCTTGATCTCTAAACGCAAAAGTTCTTCGGACAATTGTTTCGCCTAGGAGCATTGTTGCTAAAGGTCCAACTCCGCCAATAATGCCAAGTACTTTCTTTTTCATAACTTAAGACAGACCTTTATTGTTAAAATATTTTTTGTATTTACGGTAATAATTTAAGCTATTTAATGTTAGCTTGTACCAACGTTTGAAATTCATATCTTCTTTATAGAATAATGAGTTTGTTGCTTTTCCTTCTTTAATAAGTTTACGAGCTTTTGCTTTTAACTCTTTATTTTGTGCATATTTAAATAACACGCCATTTGGAATGATACTCCACAAATGTTCGTTATTTGCATAGGTACATTCTTGTTGAATATGCAACATGCGGTCATCTGCAACATATTGCATTAAGTTATAGCCTGCAGCTGTTACATAATAACTACTACGTCCATTACGTAGATTGATCTCAAATAATTTATACTTACCGTCACGGTAATCATATTTCATATCAAAGTTTGCAATACCTGTAAAACCAATGTCCTCTAGGAAGAAACGAACTTGATCCATCAAGTCTTTATCATAAGTAGTAATGATTGCAGCGTAACTACCTATACCTTCTGGAGAGTGTTCTTCAAGAATTGGGTTACCTAGGCACATTAGCTTCACTTTACCATCTGTTGCAACATATGCATTCAATACGCGCATATATGAGTCATCCCCAGGGATAAACTCTTGAATGATTAAGTGATCTTTATAAGAAGAACTATAGATTGCTTTTAAAATAGCATCTTTTTCAGCTTCGTCATGTGCAACGAATACTTTCTTCTTACCAGGGAATTTACATGCCCAATATGCAACTGAGTTAGATGCTTTAATAATGATTGGATAGTCAAATTTCACTTGGAAGTTTTCATATGTCTCATACGTACAAGTATCTGTTTTAGGATAACTGAAGTTATATTTTTCACACATTTTATAGAAGTTTTCTTTAAGTAAAATGCGATCCATCAAAGATTCATCAATGTATGGAACTGTAAAATATTGTTCTAAAGTTGGTTTGTTTTTAATAATGAGTTTGACATAGTCATCGCCACATCCCATTAATAGTAAATCTTTATTTTCGTATTCTTTTGCTAATTTTTTCATTTCTTCTACAAAGTTTTCTTTTAAGTTTGGAACTTGTTTGAAGTGTAGAATACGACTATTTTGTGTTGCTGTTAAATGTGCTCGTCCAACTACGATTGCTTTAATGCCATAAGCTTCATAAAAAGCTCGTGCCATACCATATGCATTCATATCTGATCCGATTAATATTGGTAAAAATGGTTGTTCTGCCATTTCTGATCATCTCACTTATTTGTACTTATTTTAATGCCATTAGTTTATCATATTTTGCGTTTATAAACGAACAATGTCTTAAATTGTTATAGTTTATTTTTCTATCGAAATTGCTTGTGAACCCATTTCTTTGTAGCTTTTGAAAAATTTTGTCGTATCATGAGAAACGTAGCCATGAAGTGGATCCATAACGATAACTTTATCATCCTCATACCCAGTTAGCACTACTACATGTAAATTTCTATACATTTTAGGTTTACGGTCGGTCCCTTTAATATACCAGCCTTCTTTTTTCTTTGGCTTTGATAAATCCAATGTTACCCACATCATCACCGGTATACCTTGTTGAACAGTTTCTATTATTTTCTTTTTGCTAGCACCAGTAAGATTCGTCACTTGAAGATTTGATTTATAATCTCTTGCTACTTTTTTTGCAGTTTTTGTGATCGCTGGAGCAAAAATATATGTACCTGTTAACTTGTCTGCAGGATTTCCTGCGTATGCTTTGTTTGGATCTGGACCTATTCGTTTTCCATTTTTATCAACAATCTCTTCTGTCGGCAAATATTTCTTAGCCATCTTCATCTTAGAAAGATTTAAACCGTAATAGTTAAATGCAGCTGTCATTGCTGTTATTTCACAACCGTGTGGAAGTTGGGGATTTTGCAGTACAACAGGAACTTCAATACGCTGATTTTCCTTTTGATAGTAGGTTTCAAGAACGACATAGGAAGTATCTTTTTTTACTTTTACTATCTTTGCTACACTATTAGTTTTTTTTACAAGCCCTAAGTCATCATTAAAAGATGGTACAAATAAATAACGTCTACCGGCTTTTAAATGAGGGAGTTTCACTTGCCCCTCAGAATCACTAGTAGCAGTAGTAACTAATTCATCTGTCTCTATATCTCTTACGCTAACTTTCATATTAGGAATAGGTTCTCTGCTTCCAAATGCGACAATTAGTACTTTAATGCCTTCATCTATTTTCTCTTCTTTTGCTGGTAAAATACTTGAACATCCACTTGTCATAATTGCAAAAAGCATTATAAAGCAAAAGAGGAGCAAATGCCGAGGCATTATACTTCTCTTCACCATGGTCGACAATCTCCTTTTAAGCTAAAGGAATTATTAGCCGAAGTATTTTTTATACCATACTAAGAACATGTAAATTGTCCACACTTTACGTTGGTTTTTCGCTTTACCTTCGTAGTGATCTGTTAATAATTTAACAATTGCTCGTTGATCGAAGAATTGAGCAGCTTCAGGTGATTCAAATGTAGCTTTAATTTGGTTAAAGTATTTATCTTCTTTTAACCAAAGTCTGATAGGTACAGGGAAACCAATTTTTTTACGATGTGCCCATTCATCTGGTAGCGCTCTTTGTGACGCTTGACGGAATGCATATTTTGTATCTTTTTCGTTCACTCGATAATGTGATGGAACTTTAGAAGCTACTTTCATAATTTCGCGGTCAAGGAATGGAACACGTAACTCAATTGAATGAGCCATACTCATTTTATCTGCTTTTAATAGAATGTCATCTACTAACCAAAGATTTAAATCTAGAATTTGTTTTTTAGTTAAGTCATCTTCACCAGCTGCCTTTTTGTAAATTGGCATTACAATATCTGCAACAGATGGCGCATGATTGTACTTATCTGTTAAAATGTCAGTCGCTTCATGTTCTTCGAAAATATGAGCTTGTCCAATAAATGTTTGTTCTACAGGAAGACCACCGCGCATTAGGAAGTGTTTTCCGCGCATTTCTGGAAGAGCTTTAGCTACTTCTGCGATTGGACGACGGATAAATTGTGGGATTTTTTTGTATTTACGCATTGTAGGAAGTTCATCGTATTCTGCGTAACCTCCAAATAATTCATCCGCACCTTCACCTGAAAGTACAACTTTAACATGTTTGCGAGCAAGTTCTGCTAAGAAATATAAAGGAACAATAGATGGATTTGAGTGTGGTTCATCCATCATATATTGAATCTCATCTAATTTGTTGAAGCATACCTCTGGGTCTAGTACTTCATTTACATTTTCAATACCTAATTCTTTTGATAATTCTTTTGCATTATCAATTTCTGAGAATTTTTCTGCTGCGAAACCAACAGAGAATGTTTTGTCTGGTTTTAATACTGAAGCTACATAACTTGAGTCAACACCAGATGATAAGAATGAACCTACAAGAACGTCAGGATCTGAGAACTCATGAGCTTTAATAGATTCACGAACTGTTGAGTCAATTTCTTCTACGATTTCATCAAGAGGACGTTCTTCTGGGTTGAATTTAGGTTCCCAATATCGAGTGATTTCCAATTTACCATCTTCATATGTTAAGTAATGAGCTGCTGGTAATTTAAATACACCTTTAAAGAATGTTTCTTTTAAAACTGGGAATTGGAATGTTAAATAAGGTTTTAATGCTTTTTCATTTAAAACTTTTTCAAAATGTGGGTGTGGTAAGAAACTTTTAATTTCTGAACCAAATAGTAATGTTCCGTTCATTTTAGCATAATAGAATGGTTTAATACCGAACATATCACGAGCTGCAAATAAACGTTTTTTATTACGATCCCAAATAACGAATGCGAACATACCACGCAATTTTTGTACTAATTTAGTGCCATATTCTTCATATCCATGAAGTAAAACTTCACTGTCTGTATCTGTTTTAAAAATATGACCTGCTGCAAGTAGATCTTTTCTAATTTCCTTGAAATTATAAATTTCACCATTGAAGATTAATACTAATGATTGATCTTCGTTATAGAGTGGTTGACTCCCATTTGCTAAGTCAATAATACTTAAACGACGGAAACCAAGTGCTGCTTGACCATCTGTAAATTTCCCTGCTGAGTCTGGTCCACGGTGAATGATTTGGTTCATCATATTCTCTAACACTACGTCAGAGTTTGAAACCTCACCAACAAATCCTGTAAATCCACACATATTTTTTATCTCCTATCTTATTTTCATCTATTTAATTGATACATAATATACATTTTACTGTATTTTTCCTTGATTCGACATCATTTCATTATACTCTTTTTTTCACTTGACATATACCGAAAAAGATTGCCACAATGTAGCAATCTGTTAATTTATATGCTTTTTGTATTCTTTCATCAATTCTTCCAAAGATACTTGATATAATTGCTTATCATTTACTTTAAATACACCAAGATTCATTAGATGATCGATGATATGATTTTTTTTTCGCTCTTCAGCTGTTATTTTCTTGTTGTTCAAAAAATCCCCTTCTTGCCTTACCGTTAGTGACTATTTTCTGATACTCCTCTAAACAAATACTTTAAATCTATTTCTTAAATTAGGTATTTGTTTTACTAAGTACTTATAGATGGCAAAACCGATTATGGCGCCTAATGTGTTCAACCATAAATCATCCACGTCTGTACTTCTATACTGAGGTAGTTGCATTATTTCTATAAACAATGACAATCCTAGTCCAGTAACTAATACAATGAAGAATCTCTCCATTTTACGCCAAAGTAAAGGAAGTAAAAAACCAATTGGCATAAAAATTGCTATGTTACCAAGAAAGTTAATGAAAAACGGTTGCCATAAGTCTAAATAATGAATGGCATTGTACACATCCGTAAAAACACGAAACAAATGAAAGTTTATTCCTAGTGAATCTAGATTTTGAAGTCTCATTTCTGCATATTGAAAACTAACGCCATTTTTCGGAACAATCGTTTCATAAAATAAACCGATTAAGTACACCCATAAAGTCATTATTCCAAATTCATGCCATCGATTGATTAGGACTTTGCTCTTTTTTTCTCTTGATTTAAAGCGTATATACACAACAAATGGAATTGCAATAATCATGACAATCATCATATCAAGTGTATATTGAAGTATATAAGACAACTTCGTCACTCATTTCTTCTTTCTATAATAACAGGACAAATTATATAACAATAAGTTGCAAAAAAACATTAAATTTCTTTTACAACTTCATTTTATCCTCTATAAACATATAAAAGCTTCTATTAAGTAAAGTTTAACTTAATATACTGTCCTATTTATTTTCTACGATACCACATTATTTGTAGCTTCGTACAAAGACTATTTTCCCTTTTCCTATAATTTTTATCGGGATACCTACACAGTATTCAAATAGGTCAGAATCATGTTGAATATCTTCTATATAAAAAGAACCATTACACGTTAGCGAATACTCACATGTAAGGGTCTTATAAATTCACTTTAAAGTTCTACTGTAGATAAGGCTCTTTAGACGAAATAATGATTTCTTTTAATCTTGTTAACTTTTCAATGACAATTTTAGAATACATTTCTACTTCAACTAAATACTTTTCAGCTAATTCTATATTTCCGTCGTTATATGCTTGTACCGCTTGTCTTGCTACTTCATGAACAAGTTGATGGGGTTCCTCGATTTCTTTAAAAACAGGTTCATCACCATATAACTTTTTTCCTTGGGTATAATACCATTTTCCAAGATGAGAATCTCTATAGGATGTAATATCAGCAACTGTCATCTTTTCAAAACCTAGTAAAAGATTATAAATACGCCATCTCCATAAAAGATGATCTGTAATAGTCAAAGATACGATATCTTCCTGACTTATAATAAAGTTCTTTGAAATAGTGTTAATACGGTAATTATTAATCATTTTACTTAGAGTGTATATTGCTTCACCTGTATCATTTGAAATTTTTCTACTTCTTTTTGCATTTTCGGCAATATTTTGGTTCCTTGTCGTGATATCATTTGCAGCAGCAGCCTGTTGCTGTGATGCGGCTGCAATTTGTTCAATACTTTCTCCTTGATGCTGTAAAGTCTCATTTACTAACGATAAGGTAGTCGTTACTTCCGCTGTTTTCTTAACACTTTTATGTAAGTCTTCTGAAGTTTCATTTGTAAGCGAACTAATATTTTTTGTAATGACCAGAAGACGTTGAATATCTTCGTGAATGGATTGTGCAGATGATTTTGCATTATCAGCTAATTTTCTTACTTCCTCTGCTACAACAGCAAAACCTTTTCCTGCTTCTCCAGCACGAGCAGCTTCAATTGAAGCATTTAATGCTAATAAGTTGGTTTGTTCTGCTATTTCTTTGATAAATTCGACTAATTGTTCAACGTTGTTTACTCTATTTACTAATTCATTAACATTTAACTTTACATTTTCGTGGCCTTGATTTGTTTCTTTTAAGATATCATTGATCGCTTGAAGGGATAATGTTCCATCGCTTAATTCCTCCAATGAATTTTGAGTATTCTTTGATAAATCTATTATTGAAGCTGAAACCTCTTCAATACTTGTTTCAAGCTGTTCCATTGAAACACCAGCCGATATAACATCAAGCTTTTGCTGCTCTTCAAACTGTATTAAATTTTTTATCTGATCTAGTTGTGTGTTATAGGCAATAATTTCTCCCAGTCCGTTTATAATTGAACCTGCTTGGATTTCAATATACGTTTCTACAATAATTTGTTGATCGATACTTACAAGAGTTTCATAAGCGAGAAGGACATCCAACATTTTCGAACGATCATGTTTATACTTTTCTGCGATTAACGGTATAAACACCTGATTTATAATTGTATAGGCTGAAATCATCCAGTCTGGCAATACTCCGATCTTTGCATGTGTATAAGCAATTTTCCGCCGATCAAATATATACTGTAAATCTAATTTACTATCAAATAAGCTCTTTAAATGTTGATCAAAGGTTATCTTCAATCGGTCTACATTAGAATATTGATTGATCACGCTACTAAATTTAGTAAATGCCATCAAACGATTGTAGAAGGTATCTAATATTTCTTTATTGTGTGTTTCATATAATTTTTTTAAATTCTGCACAGCTGCTCTTCTAATAGAAGATAACCCAAGAAAGTCTAATTTCAGTTGAAAACGTTCATTTGCGTCAATATCCGATTCTAACTTCTCTGAATAATATTGATAGTGTTTTTTTGCCTTTGTAAACATCTCTACTTCCTCCTATAACCTTCTCTATAGTTCACACATATCCGACTATATATATTATCCAACAATTGTAAAATTCAATACGATTTATTTATTATAATACACACAAAAACACTTTTATGCACCTTTTAATTTAATTCATTTTAACTATGTATATAGTACTTTATTCATATTATTACCAAAAAAATCATTTAAATAATAAATGTTTTTGACTTAAAAATAAAAAAGAGCTTCATTAAGAAGCCCTTTTTCATCTTAAAATATATAATTATTATTTCACTATAAAAATTACTGTAGGAACAAAAGATAAAGCGAAGAATAATGCATACCAGCATGAAACTCTTTTTAATGAGAAGGAGCGTCTTTTTTTCTCAGCATAAAAGGCATCAAAGAAAATAGCGCATACCATTGGAATGCTCATACATGCAATGGCTACTAAAAGTATATCAGTATAATTCATTTGGCATCCCCCTTTACATCTGCTTTTAAATGTGACAATTTTATGTCATTATCATACAGCACTTGGACACAAAATGTCAACATTTTATTCACATTTTGGACAAATTTGTTCAAATCATTCCCAATAGTGTAAAGGTTAAGCCATTATTTATAGCTAAGATGTAAAATCAATCAATTCCTTATTGAATTTCTTACGTTCCTCCCAAAAGAGTCCATGACCACTATACTCAAATGGGATAAGCTTTGAACCCTTAATCTTGTCATTTAAAATTTCCGCTTGTGAAAAGGGAATTACTTTATCATGGACTCCATGAACGATTAATGTAGGAACTGTTATCATAGAGAGTTCGGTATCAAATTTCTCATCTCTTAACGTTTTAATAATTGCAGCTGTAGACCAACTCGCCGCATCTAGACCCATTTGGAAAAACCAATCCGAAAAAGGCTTCGTGATATATTGGAAGAAGAATGTGTCTGTGATCTCTCTCATCATATTTGGTCGATCATTATAAGTTTCCGTTAGAAACTTTCTAGCTGTTTCTGATGTAAAACCAGTTGGAGCAGCCGCATCTATAAGAACAAGTTTTGACACTCCATATTCCTTATATCTTGTCATGTAACGAAGAGCTATTGCTCCACCAGTAGAATGCCCCACTAAAATAATATGATCTAGCTGAAGTGTAGATATAACCATAGCAATATCATCTGCTAATCTATTAAAATCATATCCTTCCAACGGCTTATCCGATTGACCAAAACCTCTCCAATCGATTCCTATACAACGAAATCCCATTGAAGGAAGAACATTAAATTGATACTCGAATTGTTTATAATTTAACGGCCATCCATGCAAAAATACAATTGTCTTATCACCTGTTGGATTAATATCTTCTATATATAGTTTGATATCCGTTTCAACAGTTACAAAATACCCCAACCTATTCCACCGTCCTTCTTTTGTTTCTTCCATACTTTATTCATAAATGATGAACATGGTGAATAAGCATTTAACGCTTCAATCTTTTCAATAAAAAAAGCTATCCAGACGTTTCTGGATAACTTTTTTATAGTTAATTGGTTACTCTTTATAAAATTTATAAATTAGTTTCAACTAAACCTGTGAAATCTGGTTTTTCCTTTAGGAATTTTAAGTCATAAGAAGATTGACCAAATTTTTGAATTACATCTTCATCAACATCAGAAGTAAAAGTAATATTACTCATAGCCTTTTTAACAATCTCTTGATCCATATCTTGTTTTGTAAGATCCTTGATTGACTTAATGGCTATTTTTTGTGCTTCATCTGGATTATTGTTGATAAAATCTACTGCTTCTTTTTCAGCTTTAGCAATTCCTTGAGCAATTTCTTTATTATCTTTGATCAATTTATCACTTGTTACTAATACTGTATTAGGTAGTGTTTTACCATAAGCAATTTTATCTGTACTAATAATAACTTTTGCCCCGTTTTTAACAAGAATTGAGGCCCATGGTTCTGGAACCGCAGCTAAGTCTACTTTGCCTGTTTCAAACATTCCTTGATAATTTGCAGGATTTCCTGTGACATGTTTTAATGTTCCACCGATACGAGATGAAGTTAACTTTTTAATAGCTTGATCTTCTAAAGATGTTTCGAATTGTACATCATGCGTACAACCAATTCCTGGTGTGATAAATGTTTTACCAGCTACATCTGATAAATTATCTATGCCGCTTTTCTTACTTGCTACAACAACCGTTCCCCCTACAGATGCACCCCCGATAATTTTTACGTCAGCTCCGCTGAAATAATTATTAATAACAGGACCAGGTCCAACCAGACCCGCGTCAATATCTCCAGATTTTAAAGCAGTCATAAAAGTACCGCCATCAGGGAATGTACGATATTCAACATCCACTTTATCTCCAAGTGCTTTTTCGTAAAAACCTTTTTCACGCGCTACCATGGCTGGTGCATGATCGATATTTGGAAAATAGCCGATAACAACTTTTTCTTTTGTACTTTTCCCATCATTACTTGCCTTTTCATCAGAATTACTTCCACAAGCAGCAAGAACTCCAATCACCAATAGTAAAGTTAGAGACAATATCCATTTTTTCATTTCTTTCATTCCTTTCTTTTATGCTTGTTGCTCGAGTCCCCATTTATCCATGACCCGTTGCTCTATTTTTTGGAATATCAATACATCTACAATTACACCAATCACACCAATGACAACCATAATTGCTATAACCATATCCATTCTTCCAAAATCAGAAGCGTATTTTAATGTGTAACCAAGTCCGGGACCGGCACTTAACAATTCACCTGCCATCAATGCTCGCCATGCAAAAGCCCAAGCAAGTCGAGCGCCAGTTACAGCATAAGGAATAGATGCGGGTAAAATTACTCTAATAAATAAGCTCACCCCTCCTACTCCCATAGTCTGAGCAGCTTTTATATAGAGCGGTGTGACATTTTTAATACCTGTTCTCATATTCACTGTCATCACAATGGCTGCTCCAAGTACAATAATGAAAATAACTGATTTTTCATTTAATCCAAACCACATGATTGCTAAAGGAAGCCACACAATACTCGGAATACTTTGTAAAGCAATGATTAATGATCCTAAAGTTTCGTCAGCTGTTTTGACTTTTGCAAGAAATATCCCTAGTAAAACGCCTATAAGTAGAGCAACAATAAGGCCAATTACTAGTCTAGTAAAACTTGCACCTAAATCTTTTAAAAGAGATCCATCATTAATACTTTCTTTTAAACTCGATAATACATCCATTGGCGAAGGTAAAATAACTGCAGGAATCTCAAATAATTTAATCGCCAATTCCCAAATTACGAAAATCAATAGATAAAAAATAATTCTTTTAATGGCTAGCTTCATATTGTAATTCCTCTTCTACGACTTTATCAATCTCAGCTTTCAATAATTCCATAATCATTTGTTCATATTGAACCATCTCTTCCAGATGCCTATCTCGTGGTCTTTCAATATCAACATGAATATCTTTTAAAATAGTTCCAGGATGTGTCCCCATTACAATAATTCGATCAGACAACTTTACAGCCTCTTGAATGCTATGTGTCACAAATAAGACTGTTTTTTTCGTTTCTAACCAAATATTTTCTAACACATCATGTAATCGAGTTCTAGTTTGTTCATCAAGTGCCCCAAATGGTTCATCCATCAGTAATACTCTGGGGTTCATAGCAAGTGCCCTTGCAATAGAAACCCTTTGCTGCATACCACCAGAGAGTTCATGTGGAGAATGTTTTGCATATGGACTTAACTGAACGAGCTTTAAATACTTTTGTGCAACTACCTTTGCTTCTTTTTTGCTCATTTCCTTGCGAAGAGGAAACATAACATTCTCTTCGACTGACAACCACGGAAACAATGCTGCTTGCTGAAACACCATACCGCGATCCTTCCCAGGCTTCGTTATTCTTTTGCTATCTAGGAAGACATCTCCTGAGCTTGGGGAAAGTAATCCTGCAACAATATTAAGCAAAGTAGATTTTCCACATCCAGAAGGGCCTAAAAGTGAGATAAACTCCCCTTCCTCAACTTTCAAGTTAATATCTTGTAATACTTGTTCCTTGTTTCCACGGTTTTCAAAGCTCTTTTGAACATCTTGTATATTAAGAAACATGAGTATCTACACCTTCTCCTCATCATCCTTATAATTCATAGTTATATAATAGGAATTATAAATTTAATTATATATTCAGCTTTTAAAATGTCAATCAATTTTTCAGAATTATTTTATTATAAAATTTTTCCTGTTTGATTTATTCTTAGGGTCAGCTATAATAAAATCATTACAAACCAACTATTCTTATATAAATCATAGATTATATATGAATAATGCTCGTAGGCAGGAATATATCTTTGAAAAATAATTACCTATTGAAATGGATTTAAAAAATGGAAGGTGACAATAATGAAATACTACAATTCAATCATTGATCTAATCGGTAAAACACCGATTGTAAAATTAAACAAAATACCAGATTCAAACGGTGCGAATGTCTTTATAAAATTAGAATCTTTTAACCCTGGAGGAAGTGTAAAAGACCGTGCAGCTTTGAACATGATTGAACAAGCTGAAAAAGAGGGAAAACTAATTCCAGGTAAAAGTACGATTATCGAGCCAACGTCTGGAAATACAGGGATTGGCCTAGCTATGGTATGCGCAACTAGAGGATATCGTTGCATTATTACAATGCCAGATAATGCTACTAAAGAACGTATCAAAATTATGAAAGCATATGGAGCTGAAGTTCATCTAACACCATCTGCATTACGTATGCAAGGTTCAATCGATGAAGCAAAACGAATTGCAAAAGATATACCAAACCATTTTATCCCGATGCAATTTGAAAACCCTGCTAATGCTGATGCTCACCGCGGAACAACAGCGGTAGAAATTTTAGACACTTTTGATGGGCAATTAGATGCATTCGTATTAACTGCCGGTACTGGCGGTACTGTAACAGGTACTGGTGAAGAGTTAAAAAAACATATCCCAAATTTAAAAATCTATGTAGTTGAGCCAGCAGGATCTCCTGTACTATCTGGCGGTGAACCAGGACCACATAAAATTCCAGGTACAGGTCCTGGATTTATCCCTTCAATCTTAAATAGAAATATTTATGATGAGATTCTTCATATTGAAGATGATGATGCACAAGTAATGGCACGTCGACTTGCTGCTGAGGAAGGGATCTTTGTCGGAGCATCTGGTGCTGCTTCTGCACATATGGCAATCCAAGTAGCAAAGAACCTTCCTTCAACTGCAAATGTTTTATGTTTAGCTCCAGATACAGGTGAGCGTTACCTTTCATCTGATTTATTTGCAGAATAACAACAAAACTTACACTAAAAAGCCTAGTCCAACATAGACTAGGCTTTTTAATATTATTTAGCTATATAAAACATCTGATGGAGATAGAGTTCCCCCTTTCTTTTTACAATCATTTAGCCTTTCAGAGGCTCAAAACTTCCCTCCTTTTAGAGTTATACACTTCTTGACTCTACCAATTTGGTTAAGTAATATTGTTCCTCCCTTGCCATATGATCTGCCATCGACGCAGTGAACGTCCCTAACACTTCAGCACTTAACTCCAATTCTTCTAATTCGAGCAAGAAACTCTTAAACAACTTCATCTCTACATCGACATCATCATTAAATCTGTTTAATGCAGGAAATGTTTGAAGATTCGTACGCAAGTAACCAGTAAGTTCTAATGCTTTAAGGTAAAATTGATCAAAATGTTGTGTAAACGTATGACTCTTTTCTTTTAGCCTTTTTTCCACCCCATCCAAATTATCATTAATTGTACCCGCATGACCTGAGGCATCATTCAACCACAATAAATGGTGATGCAATTCATGAAAAATTGGTGGTACTTCGCCTTTTCTTAAATAATTTAATACATTCTGATACTCTTCCAATTCATTTACCATGTGATTGATAAATGTAGGAGGTAGATGAATACCTATTTTTCCTACAAGTTGCCTTCTAATAATGGATAATTTAAATTGCTTAAGTTCTTCTACCGTTTCAGTAACTTTTTCAGCAAAGGATATAGCGTTCGTTTCGTCCAATAAACTTACTTCTTTATGAAGTTTGTTAAAACTATCTGCAAACGACTGCGCCTTTTCAATATCCTCCTTTTCTGAAATTGGGTACAATGAATCTCGAATAAATTGGCCATGATTCATCAAGATTTCAAGCCAAAAAAGATGTTCAAATTTTGCACTTTTTAAGTAATCTTCTTGCAAACAGCTTACATCTCCTTTTTCGAGTCATCACTAAAATGTATTCAACTATGGATTGTCCTATTAGAAACTTTTAAAAAATAAAAATGTGCAGGACAATGTACAAAAATCGCGTACAAGTCTGTATATTATTTAAGATCAAAAAAAATCCAACGAAAAATGAGTTTCGTTGGATCTCTTTGTTATAAAAATGTCACTATAGAACTTCAGCCAATCTTCTGATACCCTCTTCAATTGTTTCTGGCTCTGAGTTTGTATAATTAAGTCGTAGTGTACTTGCACCTTTCACATTCGTATAGAATGGATCCCCTGGTACAAACGCAACTTTATTTTTAACAGCACGATTAAAGACTTCTACGGATGAAACACCTTCTCCAAGATCTACCCAAAGGAACATACCGCCTTCTGGCTTTGTAAACGTAACATGAGCAGGTAGATATTTTTCCATAGCTGAGATCATTGCGTTACATTGCTTTTTATAAAGCTCAGTTATTTGGCTAATATGTTTTTCATAATCATTATTTGCTAAATAATCATAAATCGCATATTGTGAAATGACATTTGTATGCAAATCGGATGCTTGTTTTGCTGCGATTAAGTGGCCCATTAGTTCTTTATTGGTTGTACATAGATACCCTACTCGCATACCTGGCGATAATGTTTTAGAGAAAGAACCAAATAATACACTATTATCAGATTTACCACCAGCAATATACGGTAAAGATTCGCCTTCAAAACGGAGTTCACCGTATGGATCATCTTCGATTAAAATTGTATTTGTTTTTTTGATGATTTCATAGATTGCTTCTCGTTTCTCTTTTGAATAGGTTAAGCCTGTCGGATTTTGAAAATTAGGAACCATATATAATAATTTTACATCATCATTTTTTAACGTTTCCTCTAATTCTTCTAAATTTAAGCCATCATCTTCAAGACTAATTGGCAAGAATTTCGGTTCAAAAAGTGAGAATGTTTGAATAGCAGCAAGATAACATGGACTTTCTACAGCCACTTTATCACCTTGGTTGATCAATACTTTCCCCATTAAGTCTAACCCTTGTTGTGAACCTGTTGTAATTAAAATATCATCAGCCGTTACATCCATATCGAATCGTTTTTTATAACGGTTAGCAATCCATTGACGTAAAGGCAAATACCCTTGAGTACCAGAGTATTGGAATACCTTTTCACCAGATGTTTGCAGTACGCGATTCATAGAATCCTGAAATTCTGCTATTGGAAAAGAAATAGGATTAGGTAAACCTCCTGCGAAAGAAATAATATCCTTTGCTTCTGTTAATCTCATAACTTCTGCAATAAATGAGCTATCTGTTTTTAACATTCTATCAGAAAAAATTTGTACCATAATCCATTCTCCTTCTTTGCTACATTCATATATTTTATATTATATCAAATCACAAATTATTACGAATTGTCAATATTATTAAGAAAATTTAGGTAAATTAAAATCTTATACGTAAATGAAAACGCTGAGAATTAGCATAGATCTCTCTATTTAAAATCATTTCTTATAAGTTTCTACTATATTATAGATAGAATTGCTATTTTGGTTTATTCGAATATCTTTCGCCTCATTTTCACATTATTTAACAAGATCAATATATCAAAAAAGCTATTGTATTTTACTATCAAATGATGTTATAGTTTTATTAACCTAGTAGTTTGCTAACACACTAGTGAACTAAAGCAAAAAATTTACAATAATATAAGGTGGTTTTATATATGAAACGTTTTGCGATCATAACTATGTTCGTAGTGTCTATATTAGGCATTTTAGCTGGATGCTCCTCTAACAACTCTGCATCAAAAGACGACAAAACTTTAGTTATTGGTGTTGATGATTCTTTTGCTCCAATGGGATTCCGCGATAAGGATAATAATATCGTTGGCTTTGACATTGACTATGCAAAAGCAGCAGCTAAAGAAATGGGTTACAAAGTAAAGATTCAACCTATTGAATGGAAAACAAAAGAATCCGAATTAAGTAGTGGTCGAATTGATTTAATTTGGAACGGATATACTATAACAGATGACCGTAAGAAAAAAGTTAACTTTACTAAACCTTACTTAAAAAATGCTCAAGTAGTTGTAACACTTGCAGATTCAAAACTTTCAAAGTTAAATGATTTAAATGGTAAAGTAGTTGGTTTACAAGCTCAATCTTCAGCAGCTGATGCACTAAACGCAAATGCTATTAAATCTAAATTAAAGAATATCAGTGAGTATTCTGATAATGTTATGGCACTAAATGATTTAAAAAATGGACGTACAGATGCTGTAGTAATTGATGAAGTTGTCATTGATTATTACATGTCAAAAGAAAAAGGCACTTTCAAAATTCTTGATGAATCTTTAGCACCTGAAGAATATGGCGTTGGTGTTAAAAAAGGTAATGAAGAATTACTAAACAAATTGCAAAAAGCACTTGATAAGATGAATGAAGACGGCAAAGCAGCTGAAATTTCTAAAAAATGGTTTGGCGAAAATAAAGTATTAAAGTAAAATAAGTAACAGACAAAATCGGGTTTCCTTTTTTGGAAACCTGTTTTGTTTTTAATATGTAGGATTGAAATTCCATTTTCTTTTAAATTATCGTGATTGATAAGTAAATGGTGAATTTCATTAGGAGGAACGCTTGTATGAGCTTTGACTATTTCATTTCGATTCTTAAGCCGATGCTCCAAGGATCTCAAATGACTATACTATTATTTATAATTGCCATTGTATTGTCTATACCTTTTGGTTTTTTATTGACATTGGCAGTAAAGAGTAGTTTTAAACCACTGTCCTGGTTAGCACAAGCCTATATTTATGTAATGCGTGGGACACCACTTTTACTACAATTATTGATCATCTGTTTTGGACTACCTATGATTCCTGGAATTGGTCAGTATCTAGTATTAGATCGTTTTACTGCAGCATGCATTGGATTCATCCTTAACTATGCTGCTTACTTTGCGGAAATTTTCCGTGGTGGTCTACTAGCGATTGATAAAGGACAATATGAAGCAGCACAAGTGCTTGGACTAAACAAATTCCAAACAACTACTCGTGTTATTCTTCCACAAATGTTCCGAATCGCTATTCCATCTTTGGCAAACGAATCAGTAACATTAGTAAAAGATACAGCATTATTATATGCCGTGGCTGTTCCTGAACTACTACACTATGCAGAAACTGCAGTAAACCGCGACTTCACGATTTTCCCATTCTTTGTTGCAGGTGCTATCTATTTAATCATGACACTTGTTCTTACACTAATCTTTAAATGGATTGAACGTCGTTTTACATTTGAATAGAGAGGAGTGATCGATTTGGCTATTATTGAAGTATCCAAACTAAAAAAATCATTTGGTAAACTAGATGTATTAAAACAAATTACTTTTGATGTAAACAAAAATGATGTTGTAGCAGTTATCGGTCCCTCTGGATCTGGTAAAAGTACGATGCTTAGAAGTCTTGTTCATCTTGAAGATATTAATGGCGGAAGTATTGCGGTTGCGGGCGACTATCTTGTGAAGGACGGTATTTATGGGAAACCACAAGAGATTAAACAAGTGACATCTAAAATGGGAATGGTTTTTCAACATTTTAATCTATTCCCCCATCTCACTGTCAAAGATAATCTCGAAATGGCTCCTCGTCTTTTAAAAAAGGAATCGTCCAAAGCAATTAGTAATCGTAGTATGGAACTATTAGAAAAAGTTGGACTTGCTAACAAAGCTTCAGCATACCCTGCTAATCTTTCAGGTGGTCAAAAACAACGTGTTGCGATAGCACGAGCACTTATGATGGATCCTGAAATTATGTTATTCGATGAACCAACTTCGGCACTTGACCCTGAGTTAACAGGAGAAGTACTACAAGTTATGAAGGATTTAGCAGAAGAACATATGACAATGATTGTTGTCACACATGAAATGGGATTTGCTAGAGAGGTTGCCAACCGTGTTCTATTTATGGACAATGGTGAAATTCTTGAATCTGGAACGCCTCAAGAATTGTTCGACAACCCTAAATTTGAACGTACAAAAGCTTTCTTAAATCGTAGCTTGAAATAATCTATTTTCAAGGACATGTCAAAAAGGGATAGCCCATAAGTTTTCGACTTATGCGGCTATCCCTTTTCCTATTTATCAAAAGAATTGAAGAAAAAATCTTATTTCTATGGTCTTACTACTAGAACATCACATTTTGCTGAACGAACAATCCCTGTAGTAACACTACCGATTAAAAATCTTTCCACTGCATTAAGACCAGTAGCACCACAAATTATTAAATCAGCTTCTACTTGTTTCGCAATATCTTTTGTTATTGCTGATTTTGGAGAACCATATTCTACGACAATATTGATATTTTCTAAACCTTCAGCTTTCGCATTCTTATAACTTTCTAATAAGTTTGTAGCAAATTCTTCGGCACGTTTCTTTTCTTCTGTAAAATTATATGCTTCAAGCGCTGAATATACACGGGAATCAATGACATTTACTAAATGTAGTGTTGCATTGTTTCGCTTTGCAATTTCAACCCCTCTTTTGAAAGCTGCTTCAGCTTCTTTAGAACCATCAATACCAACAATAATATTTTTATAATTTAATGTCATAACTTTATACCTCCCTTTAATAAGTAAATTATATCATTCCAACATTTACAGAAGTTGGTCCTAATTTGTGAACATTAGGTTTACAATTATTACAATTTAAATATATTTTTTCAATAATGTTAAGAATATTTCAATTTATATCTATCTTTTGAATCAGAAATAAACTATAATGGTATTTATTAACATAAAGAAACTCTAATAATATAGTAGTTTCTAATAGGAGGAATTTTGTGAAATCGATATCAAAAAAATTCGTAGCTGCTAGTTTGACCTGTGCACTAGCCATTACACCGATCAGTAGTATATCAGCTTCCGCTAAAACAGGTTCTGCTTCAACAATACTTCAAAAGCTTGGAGAGCAAGATCAAAGTTCAAACAAAAGAACAGCCAATTATAGTGAAGACACTCTTATTATCAAATATTCAAGCCCCTTGACTCAAACAGAACACCAAAAAGCTGGAGGTACTGTTTTAAAACAAATTTCCGGTTTAAAATATGTAGCTATTAAGGTTAAAAACAAGAAAAAACTTCAAAAAACTATCCAAAACTATCAAAAGAATAAGAAAGTTGTTTCTGTTGGTCTAAGTCCAAAATACAAACTAACCGGTACAGTAGATCCAAAAGTAAGTGAGCAATATATGCATAGCATACTAAAAACTTCAAATGCTCAAAAACTTGCTGGTAAACATCAAGTAAAAGTAGCTGTAATTGATACTGGACTTGATAAAAAACATCCTGAGATTAAAAGTTCTATTATTAAAAGTACAAATATTATCGATCCGATGAATCCTACTACCCCAGATACTCATGGAACTCATGTTGCTGGCATTATTGCAGGTAAAAAAGATAACGGCATTGGTGGTTACGGAGTAGATCCGGCAGCGAAAATTCTTTCATTAGACGTATTTGGCGGTGATGCTTGGACTTTTGATTATACAATTGCGAATGCTATCTTAGAAGCGGTCAATCAAGGTGCGGATGTCATTAACATGAGCTTAGGTGGATCATTCCCTTCAGAGGTTTTAAAAGAAGCTGTCGATAAAGCTATTAGCAAAGGTGTTATTATCGTGGCAGCAGCTGGTAATGACGCATCTGATATGGATTTCTACCCAGCTAAATATGAGGGAGTAATAAGTGTAGGTTCTATTAATAAGGATAAAAAACTAAGTTATTATTCAAATTATGGTCCTGCAACCGATGTAGTTGCACCTGGTGAAGATGTATATTCTTCTTATTACGATACGAAAAAAGGATCTACTTTTACAAAGTTAAGTGGAACATCTATGGCATCTCCTGTTGTGGCTGGTACTGTCGCTTTACTATTATCAAAGCATCCAAATTTAAAACCTGCAGAGGTCGAATATATTCTTGAAAAGACGGCAACTGATTTAGGTGAAAAGGGTTTTGATAATAAGTATGGTAATGGTTTAGTAAATCCTGTTGCCGCACTAAAATTTGATGTCAAAAAGATTCCTTCTTTAGTAACTTCAACTTGGGGTGAAAAAGAAATATTAAATAATGCAGAAACAGTTGGATCCCCTGCAGAAGTCACACATAACTTCACTAAACCATCGGAGCAAAAATGGGTGAAACTTCCTGTTGAAAAAGGCCAATATATTCAAGCTTCTTTATCTGGGTCTTCAAAATATGACTACAAAATGAGCATTCAGTTCTTTGGTGACAGTCAACAACAAAAAACAGATGTCAATGATGTTACTGAAGGAAAAACGGAAGGAAAACTAATTCAAGCTCCATTTAGTGGAACCGTTGCAATTGGCATAAAAGATGTCAATGGTAGCTATGATGATTCAAGTGCAAAACAGTCCCATGCTACGCTAAAAGTTCAAAAGCTCGATCAATTACCTGATGATGAATCGACAATTAGCGAACCTATCGCTATCGAAAGTTTACCTTTTAGTAAAGATGGTCTCTATTTGACTGATGAAAAAGGTGATGAAGATTACTTCCACTTTACATCAAAAGATGCACAATTTATGAAGTTTAGCACAACAGGCATCCCAGGAGTTGATATTGGACTAGCTGTTTATGAAAAAGAACAATTATTCCCTCCAGTTACTGATGATAACGGGAATCCGCTCCCTTCTGGCGAAACTGAAGAAGTAAATCCAGAAGATGTGTCACCACTAAGTTCAAGCAATACAGGTGGATATGGGGCAAGCGAGACGGTAACATTCCAAACAGAGCCTAACAAAGAATATTATTTAAAAGTTACTAGCAAATCTTCTTTCGCAGATATGGATATTTTCCAATTATTCAGCGGATTTTATGGAAGTGAACCAAGACAATCAGCACTACCATATGGCGTAAACTTAGTTGGCAAAACAATTCCAGAAGATGAAGATAATTTTAGTGGTTACGAATCATCAGATGATGATTTAGTATCCGTTATCAATACGAATACAGGTTCAAAGATATCAATAATTTCAGCTTTAGAAAGTTTGGATGATTCTGATCTAATTAGCCAATTAGAAACAGTTGCATTACCGTATCAATTGGGTGGTTCAGCACAAGGATATCTACAAAATACAGAGGACCAAGACTGGTTCAAAGTAAATCTAACTACAAATGGTGTCTACAAGTTTAATATACCAACGCCTACTAGTAACATTCCATATGTTACATTATTTGAAGTAGTCAAGGATAAAGACGAAAATGGTAAAGAATATCAATTTCTTTCAACAGTAGCAACTAATGAGGATTGGTATTCATGGGATGAGTGGATTACAAACAATTTTATGGCTAGCCTAGAAAAAGATAAAACTTATTACATGTCCATTAGCCCTAACCCAGAAACAGGGCAAATCCCATACGATGGCTATCAAATTACGTCAAAACTTTTAGCTGAAAATCCTGGAGATAAATATGAAAATAATAATGGTCCAGAAAACGCGAAAGACTTCCCGAAAAATGGTGTAACAGCAAACTTTGGAACAACAAATGATGTAGACAGCTATTATTTCACTGCACCGCAAAGCGCTGTATACGGAGTAAAATTCTCTAGAACTACATTAACTTCAGCACTAAAAGCGAAGTATCCAAAAGAACTTTTAGCTCCATTCTATGGATATATTGAAATTTCAGAGGATGTTAACAATAACCGTAAACTAGATGAACAAGATATGGATCGTACTTCGTACATTTTGAATATGACAGAAGATGGTACAACTACAGGTTCCTTTGAAGCTAAAAAAGGAAAATCATATTTCGTTACGACTTATGCTTCTATTGATTCAATGGCAGGATTAACACTATGGCCATATCAATTAAAAATCAATGCAGTCAACAAAGTAGATGAAGACGCTAAATCTAAAATCACTAAAAACAAACCATCTAAGCCATTAAAACTAAAGAAAAATAGTAGTAAGTCTTACTCAGCTACTGGTTATTTCAATGCAGGTTATGAAAATGGTGATTCAGACTGGTACGTTTATAAATCTACAAAAACTAATCAAGTAACACTTTCGCTTGATGCAGGAAAAGAAATAGATGGTGTCATTGAAGTTTATCGTAATGGTAAAAGAGTGGCAAAATCTGATATCTACGAACAAGGAGATAAAGAAATCCTTAACTTAAAGATGAAAAAAGGAACTTACTATGTGAAAGTTCGAGACTCAAAAGGAAGAGCTTCTATTGATTCTTACAAATTATCTTTAAAACTTAAATAATCATTTAGAGAAGCCCCAAAAGCTCTATACGCTTTTGGGGCTTTTTTTGTTCTCCTATTTGAAATTGCTTCAATTTTAATCCCCCTTCTAAATCGATCTTACTTCTTAGTGATTTAGACAATCGAATTACAATGTAGTTTTCGTATAGGAAAAAGAATAGCTAGCTATACTAAAAATGACAGACTATACGACAAAACTTTACTGATTTTCACATGGAATTACTGCTGAAAATACAATCGGATTGGTAGGAGGAATTACTATTGGATAAGACAAAAGATTTATTATCTATTTATGCCTTAGGCGGTATCAACGAAATTGGTAAAAATATGTACGCAATTCAATATGCTGATGATATTTTACTTGTTGACTGTGGTGGGAAATTTCCGGATGAGAGTCTATTAGGGATTGATCTAATCATACCTGATATCACTTACTTGCTCGAAAACAAAGAAAAAGTTCGTGCACTAATTGTTACTCATGGACATGAAGACCATATTGGAGGTATTCCTTATTTTCTAAAAAAATTAAATATCCCTATTTATGCGACTCGTTTCACATTAGGGTTGATTGAAATAAAATTAAAAGAGCATAAAATTCTAAGAGAGACGAACCTTATAAAAATCCATGCTGAATCTAAATTACATTTTGGCCCAATTTCAATCACATTTTTTAGAACAAGTCATAGTATTCCTGATTGTCTTGGTATTGTTTTTCATACGCCAGAAGGAGTCGTTGTACATACAGGCGATTTCAAATTTGACCTAACGCCTGTTAATGATCAGGTTTCTGATATTCATAAAATGGCTAAAATCGGGTCAGATGGTGTGTTAGCACTAATATCTGAAAGTACAAACGCAGAACGACCGGGCTCAACACCATCGGAAAAAGAAGTTAAAAAACATATAGAAGATGCCTTTTTAAGTGCTCATCGAAAAATCATCATTTCTACTTTTGCTTCTAATGTAAATCGTATTCAACAAATTGTTGAAGCAACAAAAGTAACTAATCGTAAGCTTGCGCTACTTGGAAGAAGTATGGTGAATGTTGTTTCTGTCGCAATCGAAAGAGGGTATTTGAACATTCCTCCTGATATGCTAATTGATGCACGTAAAGTCATGCAACTCCCTCCAGAGGAAGTGGTTGTTCTTTGTACAGGTAGCCAAGGTGAACCTCTTGCAGCACTTTCCCGCATGTCCAATTCTGATAATCGAGATGTTCAAATTCTGCCTGATGATACTGTTATTCTATCTGCTTCCCCTATTCCTGGAAATGAAAATGATGTATCTCGCGTTGTGGACAACTTATTCCAACTCGGAGCTAAAGTTATCTATGGCTCGTCGAGTGTGACCGGTATGCATGTTTCTGGTCATGGATACCAAGAAGATTTAAAATTGATGATTACGTTGATGAAACCAAAATACTTTATCCCCATTCATGGCGAATTTAGAATGCTATACCTGCATCGTGAATTAGCTGAATCTGTAGGTGTAGAAAGGGATCATACATTCATTATCAAAAATGGCGATGTAGTTGATATTGAAAACGGTGAAGCTAGGCAAACTCGTAAAATCCCTGCTGGAGACACATATGTGGATAGTGTAGATATCGGAGAAGTTGGAGAGATTGTGTTACGTGACAGAAAGCAACTCTCAGAAGATGGTATGCTTGTCATTGTTCTAACGATTAGTAAAACAGATGGAACAATCATTTCTCAACCTGATACCATTTCTCGTGGATTTGTCTATGCCAAGGATTTTGAAAATTTACTGAGAAACGTAAATCGTCTAGTTGTAGCAACAGTACAAGACATTCAAGAGGAAGAAGCAAAACAGTGGAATGTTGTCAAAAGGAAAGTAAAAAAAGCTGTTGGACAATATCTATTTACACAAACAAGAAGAAAACCAATGATTTTACCTATTATTATTGAAATTTAAATTTTTGCCAATATAAAAGCAGCCGATAAAAGCATTTTTTGCTTTTTATCGACTGCTTTTCCTATGCAAAATCTAATTTTGAATCTTGAGCTTAATAAATCGAAGTTAACTAGTTAATACTTACTTACAATTATTTCTTCACAGTTACTTTTTTTGCTTTACTTGTATTACCAGCTTTATCTTTCGCTGTTACATATAATACCGTACCTGCTTTTTGTTTTTTGATTTTCACTGAAAAGCTGCCCTTACTATTGGCTTTTGCTTTTCCGATTGTTTTACTTTTTACTTTTACTGTTACTGTAGAACCTTTTTCAGCTTTCCCTTTAACAGTTGTTGATTTACTTGTTACTGTATTGACCTTCGGTGTAGATGGCGCAATTTTATCTTTTACAGTAACTTTTACAATTTTACTTGAGCGTTTTGCAGAATCAACAGCAGTAATATATAGCTTAGCACCTGCTTTTTGTTTTTTAATCTTAATTTTAAATTGGCCCTTGCTATTTACTTTGTCTTGACCAATTACTTTTTTGGATGCATTTTTGATCACTACTGTTAACTTAGCCTTAGCTGTTCCAGTTACATATGTTGTCTTGTTACTGATTGTATTTACTTTTGGTGCTTTTGGAGATTTGTCTTTTTCAACATAAATGTTTAGTACTGATTTGATCGTACCTGTTGAGTCTTTTATCGTTACTTGAAGTTTTTGATCTTTTTTCTGTGCTGGGATTTTAATAGTAAATGTTCCTTTAGAAGAAGCCGTTGCTTTTCCAATTACACTTTTACCCTTTTTCACTTCAACTTTTGCACCTTTTACAGCTGAACCAGAAAGAGTTGTCTTCTTTTCAATTATCGGATTGATCTTTACTTTTAAATCAACTGTGCTATATGCATTGTAAGCATTTAAACGACCGTAACCTGAAACAAGATCCTTACCTACAGGTAGATCAAAATCATCAAACTCACTCATAGCACTTCCGATGATATCCATAAGGCTTTCACTTGCATCTTCATTATCTTTTTCTTTAAATGCAACATTGTCAGCACTTTGATGTAAAAGTGTTCTGATTTCAGATACCTTCAATTTTGAATTTCCGGATAATAGTAGTCCTGCTATAGCTGTTACGTGAGGAGTTGCCATTGACGTACCACTCATATAAGTAACATTTCCATTTGGTACAAGACTAGGAATATTCGTCCCTGGTGCAACTATATCTAGTTTTTCTCCATAATTAGAGTAATCTGAGACAATATCAAAGTTATTAGTAGCTCCTACTGAAATAACATATTGAGAACTTGCAGGATAAGATAAACCAAATTGTCCATCATTTCCACTTGCAGCAATTATCACAACATTTTTAGATGCTGCGTATTTTAATGCGTACTCTATTGTTCGGCTATATTCTCCACCAAGACTTAAGTTGATCACTTTTGCCCCATGGTTAGCAGCATATACAATACCATTGGCGATTTGTTCACTATCTCCTGAACCATCAGCATCTAAAACTTTTACTGGCATAATTTTAGTATGTTGATTGATACCTTCCATCGAATAGCCATTGTTAGATTCTGCTGCAATAATACCAGTAACATGTGTACCATGGCCATTATCATCTAACGGAAGTGAATCTTGACTTACATAGTTTTTCCCGATATCCATACGAACATGATGTTTCAAATCTGCAAGCGAGTTATCGACACCTGTATCAACTACTGCAATTGTTGTATCTTTTACAGTTCTTTTTCCTAATAATTGTTGCATTTTTTCATTACGAATATCTGCATCTTTTACACCTTCATCTTTTCCAAGGTTTTTCAATGACCATTGGTAAGACGTTTGAACATCGTTTGAAAAGGCACGATATGTTTTTACAGGTTCAACATATTCGACTTCAGGGAGTTTTTCAACTTGTTCAACTGTTGCTTTAAGGTTTTTAGCTTGAGCTTTAGCACTCATACTAGAGTTCTTGTCACTATCTAAATTAACTACATATATGTTATCTACTATTTCATCGTTTGAATCTATAGATGATAATGTTGATAATGTATTGTTACCACTAATTTTGTCTTGTACTGATTTTAATGATTTGCCGTCTTTTAATTTAAGAATATATTTATTAGTATTATTTGTGTTAGGAAGTGTATTGACTACTCTTTTTGTAACATCTACTAGTCGTTCACCAGCAAGATTAGATGACATTCCTGCTTTCTTCGATAGAGTGTTCATTTGAGTTTGTAATTTAGTTGGTACTGCATTATTAACAATATTAAATAGTTCGTTGATTGCATTTGCTTCTGTTTTACTAATCACTCTTGAACTACTTCCACCGTTTTTGTTCAGTTCAGTTATAAGCGGTTGTATTACAACTAAATTTTCATATAGATCTTGCTTGATGTTTTTGTTAAAAGCCATTTTTGCTAAGATAAACGGTGTTGCTTTGTAATATAAAGATGATAATGCTTGTCCCTCTTTTGTCTTTAAAAGTATACCATCGCGGAAAAGGCGAATATCTTTTAGCATTTCTTTTGCACTTTTCTTACCTTCAACACTAGCCTCAATTGCACAATTAGAACCTGTTGCATCTAGTGTAGTTGGCGGTAATTTTACTGATTCTGACTTAAGAGTATAGCTTGCAGAACCTAAGTCTGAGTTTTCTACTGATTCTGTATTAAGACTCACATCTGGCATTGAGTAATCAGTCAAATCATCCACCATACCGTTGTATTCTACTTTTATGTAGTAGGGACCATCCCAGGCATATGGAAACTGAATAGTAGTAGCTTCTCCAGGTATTGTTCCGGTCGTATATTGTTCAAATGTATCATCTGCTAGTGCTTTTTCTTTACTAGAATAAACAGATAAATTGATCACTTGATCGCTATTTAACGTTAATTTTATATGTGAATATTTTGAAATTTGTTCTTTAGTTGGTGTGATTTTATACCAATGGATTCCAGGTGATTCAAAAACCCCATCAATCTGGTTACTATCTGTTACGGATGTTGCATCTTCAATTGAAGTTGTTGGAAGTGTATCTGCATAATATTTTTGTGGTAATGTAAAGCCAAATACTAATGCAAATATAAGCATCCAAATTGCTATTTTACTTGTATTTTTCATCTTCACTTAAATACCTCCTTTTCTTTTTTAAGGAAATTGCTTTCTACTCTATCATAACGAGAATTCTCTAATACTTCAAAGTAATATTATAGTTATAAAATAATCTGTACTATATTCTCAGAAAATATCATTATAATTTACTAAAAATTAACTAATTAGTTCTTTTCCTTATATAACATACTCCCTACGATAAAGTGAAATCCCTATCAATAGAGATATTACTACGTACGAATTTCCCATTTATGATAGATTTGATTCTTTAATAGATTTATGCTTGACTAGTCGGATATTATGCATTATTTTTCTCTTTATTTCACTTTTGCTCGTTATCTATAAAAATCTGAACTGATATGAAAATAATTTTTGCAAAATTAATTTTACAGCACACTAAAGCCCATGAAGCTAATTATTCATGGGCTTTTCATCATAAATACTTCTTAGTATTCTTTTTTCCATCATAAGAATAGAGTACAAATTTGTCCTCTACAACTGTTCTTATATGAACAGGACGTCCCCATAATTGATAAATGTATGGTAAGACATGATCTAAATAATGTGGATCAAGTTCCATACCTTCATATCCATGCACTAAATATAATTCACCGTTACGTAAATAATCGCCATTTTCGACAAAGATATATGGAAAACCACCATTTACTCGCATTGACACTAATTGATCTCTAATTTCCTCGTAGTCCTTAGTTGTAATTCGATAATCTGATCCT
Source organism: uncultured Rummeliibacillus sp. (assembly GCF_934216135.1). Taxonomy (NCBI): domain Bacteria; kingdom Bacillati; phylum Bacillota; class Bacilli; order Caryophanales; family Caryophanaceae; genus Rummeliibacillus; species uncultured Rummeliibacillus sp. The sequence continues at coordinate 69,032 of NZ_CAKQBI010000009.1, forward strand.
TGTTTACTAAACAAGTAGAGATCCTCTTGTTTAACTAAATCCTTTGTTAAATAGTTTCGTATAAATGACATATCTGACTCTACTTCTCGCACTTCAAAGATTTTTTCTCTACCTGAGTTTGGTTTGATACCTGCTCTTTTCATTTCCTCTGTTGGATTGTCGTATCGTTGTTCAATATCTTCGAATATTTTGATGCCTAAATAATATGGGTTAATAGATGTTTTAGAAGGCTGAACAACACCTGCATTTAATTTGGCATATTCTATTGTTTCTTCTGTTTTTAAATTAAGTTCTCTCATAATACGTTGATGCCAGTACGAAGCCCAGCCCTCATTCATGATTTTAGTTTCTAATTGTGGCCAGAAATAGAGCATCTCTTCTCTCATCATCGTTAATATATCTCTCTGCCAATCCTCTAATTCCGTGCTGTACATTTCGATAAAAAGTAGTAAATCCTTTTCTGGTTTTGGAGGGAACTTTTTCTTTTTATATCTGATTTTACTTTCCTTCTTAGGTTGATCTAAACTCCATAGTCCATCATATGGGGTCTTTGCAGTTGTTAGTTCATCATCTTCCTCTTCTTCATATTCGTTGTACATTAATTTTGGACGTAAAATTGAGGGGTCGATATGCTCTTGTATAGATAAGACTGCATCTAAAAATTGCTCTACTTCGTCTTTTCCATAAAGCATTTCATAATGAGCAATTCGCTCTGCAGTTGCTGTCATACTTTCAACCATATCTCTTCTTGTATTAGAGAAACGCACATTATTTTTGAAAAAGTCACAATGTGCTAAAACGTGGGCAATGATTAACTTATTTTGCGTGAGTGTGTTTGTATCAAGCAAAAATGCATAACACGGGTTTGAATTAATAACAAGTTCATAGATTTGGCTTAAACCTAAATCATATTGTAGCTTCATCTTATGAAATTGTTTTCCAAAGCTCCAATGTGAAAAACGAGTAGGCATACCATATGCCCCGAATGTATAGATAATATCGGCCGGGCATATTTCATAGCGCATTGGGTAGAAGTCTAATCCAAACCCCAACGCAACTTCTGTAATTTCATCTATTGCTTTATGAAGTTCCTTTTCCATTTATGGAATCCCTCCGCACCATTTTTTAAAATAGGCTCCGTTGAACAATACTGTTGAGTTTTGAAAGGCTAGTAATATCCTAGACTTTTCGTTAAAAAACGAAGATAGATTATTTTGCAGTAGCTTCAGGTTGTTCTTTTTGGAAAAAGCATTTTAATGCTTCATACACGTCGCTTTTACTTTTCAAAACATAATGTCTAAATTTCTTATTTTCAATTTTTTTATAGTTATACATAAGGGTTGAAAAACGATTATGTGGGTTTACTTCACCATAGCCAAACATACTTGAAACCTTCATCAATTCTTGAACTAAACGAACACAAATCTCATTGTCTGTTGACATATTTTCACCATCTGAAAAATGAACGGGATAAATATTATATCTTGCTGGATTATATTTTTCCTGTATCAATTCCAATGCTTTTGAATAAGCAGATGAACAAATCGTCCCTCCACTTTCTCCTTTTGTAAAAAACTCTTCTTCCGTTACCACTTTGGCCATTGTATGATGCGCTATAAATTCAATTTCAACCGTTTCATACTTCGAACGTAAAAATCTTGTCATCCAAAAGAAGAAACTTCTTGCACAATATTTTTCAAAACTTCCCATCGATCCACTTGTATCCATCATAGCCAATACTACTGCTCTAGATTCAGGCTTTACTACCTCATCCCATGTTTTGAAACGTAAATCATCATTATGAATAGGAGCAATGGACGCATTTCCTTTCATCGCATTACGTTTAATGGCGTTTAAAATTGTTCGCTTTTTATCGATATTTCCCATAAGCCCTTTTTTGCGAATATCATTGAATTCTATTTTTTCAGTTGTAATATCCGCTTTTTCTTTCTCTTGTAAGTTCGGTAACTCTAATTCTTTAAATAGCACATTTTGGACTTCTTCAATGCTCACTTCTGCTTCATAATAATCTTCGCCGGCAGCATCGCCTGCTTTTTTTCCTCTTCCTGGTCCTTGTTGTTTCTCTCCGCTGCCATCACGGGCTACAACATCACCAATCTTGCTATCCCCTTTTCCTTGGCCAACGTGCTTCGACTTACCGTAGTTATAGCGAATTTTATATTCATCTAAGGAACGAATTGGTATTTTGATAACATCGCGCCCGTTTGACATAATAATGTTTTCTTCACTAACTATGTCAGGTAAATTATTTTGAATGGCTTCTTTTACTTTTTCCATATGACGTTGTTGATCTTGGTGTCCTTTACGATGAAGAGACCAATTTTCCTGAGATATGACAAATTGCTTATTCGAATTTTCAGTCATTTTCATCCTCACCTATCTATTATTAAAAAATTTTTTACTCACATATTCATCATCTAGAAAGCTATCATTTTAATCCTAGTTGTAGAAAAAATCCTTTTCTTATACTATGCTAACTTTTATAATTATTTAACTTTTTAAGATAAAAAAATGGAGTGTCCTAAAAATTATGTGGACACTCCTATTCGGTGCTTAACGATTCAATAAGCTACCTACATATTGTAACAATTCGTTAGCTGAAGTTGAGTTATACCCATGTTCATCGATTAATGTAGCAACAACCTCATTGATCTTCTTAAGTTGTGTTTCATCTGGTGTTTTTGAAGAAGTTGTAATCTTCACAACATCTTTCAAATCGGCAAACAATTTCTTTTGTATAGCTTCTCTTAATCTTTCATGAGAATTATACTCAAAACGTTTTCCTTTTCTTGCATAAGCGGATATACGTATAAGGATTTCTTCGCGGAATCCTTTTTTCGCGTTCTCTGAAATGCCTATTTGCTCTTCTATCGAACGCATTAACTTTTCATCAGGATTCATCTCTTCACCAGTAAGAGGATCGCGCAATTTGTTTTTGTTACAGAAGGCTTCGACATTATCAAGATAATTATTCATCAGTGTTTTTGCAGATTCTTCATAGGAATAAACAAATGCTTTTTGTACCTCATTTTTCGCAATTTCATCATATTCTCTTCTTGCAACAGCAATGTAATTCATATATTTTTCTTTATCTTCTTGGCTAATAGATGCATGTTGGTCAAGCCCATCCTTAAGTGACAGTAATACATCTAATGCATTGATAGATGGAACTTTCTTACGAATAATTGCAGAAGAAATTCGATTAATAATATAACGTGGATCGATTCCATTCATACCTTCATTTGGATATTCCTTTTTTAAATCATCCACATCCACTGAGTTATATCCCTCAACACTTTCTCCATCGTATAGACGCATTTTCTTAACTAAATCGATACCTTGCTTTTTCGGAATTTCAAGTCGAGTTAATACTGAGAAAATTGCTGCAGCTTTTAGCGCATGAGGTGCGATATGAATATGCTTCATGTCACTTTCTCTAATCATTTTTTCATAAATTTTTTCTTCTTGACTGACTTTTAAGTTATAAGGTATAGGCATGACAATAATTCTCGAATGCAGTGCTTCGTTCTTTTTATTGGAGATAAACGAGCGATATTCTGTTTCGTTTGTATGAGCAACAATCAGTTCGTCTGCACTAATTAATGCAAATCTTCCTGCTTTAAAGTTACCTTCTTGGGTGAGAGATAAAAGGTTCCATAAGAATTTTTCGTCTAATTTCAGCATTTCTTGGAATTCCATCATACCTCGGTTAGCTTTGTTTAACTCCCCATCGAAACGGTAAGCGCGTGGATCTGATTCAGAGCCAAACTCTGCAATTGTAGAAAAATCGATACTACCTGTTAAGTCGGCTATGTCTTGCGATTTAGGATCAGATGGTGTGAATGTTCCAATACCAACACGTTTGTCTTCAGAGAAGAAAATCCTTTCAACCATCACATCTTCAATGCGTCCCCCATACTCTTGCTCAAGTCGCATTGTGTTCAATGGAGATAAATTCCCCTCTATACGAATACCAAATTCGTCAAAGAAATCATCTCGCAGGTGATGAGGAATAAGGTGCAGTGGATCTTCATGCATCGGACATCCCTTAATGGCATAAACGGCTCCCTCATCTGTTCGTGAATATTGCTCCAATCCTCTTTTTAGTAATGTCACAATTGTCGATTTACCACCACTTACTGGTCCCATTAATAATAAAATCCGTTTACGCACATCTAATCTTCTAGCTGCTGGATGAAAATATTCCTCAACCAGTCTTTCAATTGCTGATTCAAGGCCAAAAATTTCTTTTCCAAAAAATTGATATAACTTTTTCCCGTCTTTTTCCTCTAAACCAGAACTTTTAATCATATTGTACACGCGCGAATGTGCTGTTTGAGCTACTTCAGGTCTTTCTTTTACAATATTTAAATACTCAGCAAAAGTCCCTTCCCATCTAAGCCTGTTTTCTTCTTCACGATAACTCTTAAACTTGTTTAAGATGTCTATAGCTTTTCCCTCCATTCAGGCCTGTTTTATTTCATAGTATGAAATTGGAGGGTTAATGATAACCATTACTATTTTTTTGATGAATTTTATTTAGAGAAAAACTACTCTTTATGGTAAAAATCTTTTTTCTTTGTGATGAAAATTGTTTTGCTTTATTTAAGGAGTCATCATGTGTTAATCAAAAAAGACTTGAACCTACATCAATAGGATAGACAAACTGATAAACAATATGTAATTTTTGCTCATGGAAAATGAATTTTCGGATATTCTAATTGATATGGAAAGGAGGATGTATAAATTTGCCCAGGAATTTACTTTCTGTAATAACTTGTATCATGATTTTTAGCACATTATTCTCTTTGGATGCATACGCAAAAGAAACCACTCCTTCAAGAGAAGAGATTTTGAAGCAGCGGATGAACCATTACGTACAATATGAACGTTTACTTGTTCCTTGGTATTTTTTGGCTGCCGTTGATCAATATGAGCGGAATATACAATTAGTTCGAAAAGATATCCCCAAACGTAATAGCGTCATCGCTATTCAATTTTCGGACGAATTCTGGGCTGGTCCATTCAATCCTTTAGTTCAAGATACTTCACCAGCAACGATTAATTATTTTGGCGGAATGGGGCTTGACGGAAATAAGGATGGTATTGCAAACTCTGATGATGATAAAGATGTCATGTTTACAATGGCAACATATCTAAGTCAATTTGGTCCTACCCTAAATGACTTCAAATTAGCATTATGGGATTATTACAAAGACGATAAAGTAGTAAACCAAATCTTAACTAATGCAAAATTATTTGAGCATTTTAATACCCTCAACTTGGACAAGCATTCATTTCCGATTACACTTGGCTACGATTACAGCTATAGAGGAACTTGGGGAGCCAACCGAGGATGGGGTGGAAGAAGAATTCACGAAGGAACAGATGTATTTGCTGGGTATGGAACTCCTGTACTCTCTGCTTCCTATGGTGTAGTTGAAACAAAAGGATGGAATCAGTTTGGCGGATGGCGAATTGGTATAAGGGATCAAAATAATTCTTATCATTACTATGCCCATTTATCTTCATACAGCAAAGACATTCAAGTAGGCGGTATTGTAGAGCCTGGAAAAGTTATCGGATTTGTCGGTAGTTCTGGATATGGAAAAGAAGGTACATCAGGTAAATTCCCACCACATCTCCATTACGGCATTTATAAATTTAATGGTCGTACTGAATGGGCGTTTGATCCTTACCCATCCCTTTTACTATGGGAAAGACAAACAAAAGAAGCGAAACAAAAGCAAAATGGTTAATCTTATTCAAGAAAAAGCAGTTGGAGGATGATACCTCTTCCAACTGTTTTTTTATGATTATTATATGTAATTTAGCCCTTTTAAACAGACGTTTAACAATTTATTAAAATCTGTTGTTATTTTTAATTTAATAGAATAAATCTATAACTTTTTAGACATACTAATAGAAAACTAATAATGGAAGGATGATTTTGTTTGAATCATTTGGAGCAGCACATTACAAATAATAATAACCTTGTATATGAAGACGTTAGAAATAAAATAACATCTATTATTTATAGCCTCCATTTTGACTGTTGTTATCATGTTGAAGACTGTATTATCGATTTACATAAACTACTATTAACATTAGACGATTTGGAAGGCTCTCTATAGTAATAAAAGAAGCCAACAAATTTGTTGGCTTCTCCGTATTTCTATTATTAATCAATATATAATTCAGTCACTTGCACATGAGGTGGAAGTAAAGGGTGAGTTTTAATCATATTTACATTAGATTTCAACGTTTCTACTATATTATTAGTGTTTTGTAGCCATTCGCTAACACTATTTCCTGCAAATTCAGGCTTACAAGTTTTAAATAAATAATCTAGCTCTTGTATTTTATCTTTCATTTTTTTATTCTCATATATTCTACTTACTACTTCTTTTGTATTCCGTGCATATTTTTTTGAAGCAACTACAAAAATTTCTTCAATATTTTCTTTATAAACAGCTATAATTATTTCTCTCATTATCTCATCAAAATATTGTGAAATTAATGCCCCATTATTTTCTACTACTACTAAATTTTCAGGGTCCATAATATTAGCCTGTTTCATCAAAAATTCCAATTTGTATTCGCCATCTATTATGAATAGAGTTTTCTTTTTTCCATTTCTACACATTAACTTCACCTCAATTTTTGTCTAGGATAATTTACTTTGCAAATCAGCTGAAAGTTTAAACAGCATTACACGTTCTCCAGTTTTAGTACTAAGGTCGGTGTGAAAACTTACTACTTCTTCACCTGTAATATCTAGAATGATTTGTTTTAATTCATCCAAACCTGATTCTACCAAGCTATTACGGTGTTCTTTTACTGATAGTAGTCCTTCCTTATTTTTGCACACGGAGTATTCAGCTTTTGTCAGGATCCCACGTAAATCTACAATAATCATATCGCGTAATATATCAGACTTAACTGAAACTGATCCCCGTCCTAGATAACTCTTTTCCCAATGAGTTAATGCTTTACTTATTTCTGATTCCATAGTTCCTTTTGTTTTATCCATTGTTCCTATCCCCTATAAATAATCATTTTGTGATAACAGTTATAATACCATAACATCAAAGTAAATGATTATGACCAGCTTATCCATGTGCCATCAGAATCAATTGATGATAATCGAATCCAACCATGGTGTATTTTTTGAAGAAATGCTGGATTACTTTCTAATAGCCTTTGGATATGTTTTTTGGGGGCTTGAATCACTACCAATAAGCGCAAAGGTTCATGATAGGCCTCATCATCCGATTTCATAACAGACTGCCATGGAAGACCAAATAATAGATCACTTGCATTCCCCTGCATAACTCCTGCACCTGCAGTTATAGTTTGAGTAGTCTTGTTGCCACTTCCGTAATAATGAGGTGCTACAGTAGATGCAAAATATTGCAGGTTAATCCATTGTGCAACTTTAGCTGGTCCTGCAATAATTTTGGCCAGTATTTCACCATTCTCATCATACTTCCAATTATAATTATGAAGGAAAGCCCTACCTTCCAAATCACATGCTTCAGTAAGTTTACGTTCCCCAATGATAAATGCTGCATTACGGGACAATCCCCATTCCGGGCGTACCTCACTCCAGTCCTCTGCAAAACGTTGAATCTCTTCACTCGGATTTTTGCAATTTGTTTCTAAAGTAGGTAATTGAACGATTCTTTCTGCATTAGCTTCTTTTCGAACTTCTGGCAATTTTGTTTGTACATACTCTAATGATTCTTGTGCTTCTTCAGTAAGTTCTGGAACATAAACAAAATGAAGCTCATCGAGTGATGTGATATGCTCAGCTGCTACAAAAATAGTATCTTGAGGAATAACTATATGATCTTGTTTTAACATTTCTCTTACTTTCGGGAGATTACATAAAGTTGCTAATACACGTGCATTAAATGCACTAGAAGCTCCCCCACATGCACCACAATCTAGAGAAGAAGAATACGGATTATTTGTACTATGACTAGCATGACCACAAATAACAACTAATGGTGCAAAGTGATCTGTCAGCCCCATCATTTTCAAAGCTTGTCGTGCATAAAATAGTTGCTCTTTTTCAGAAAATCCTACTGGTAACTCAGCGTCAATTGTATGCATATGGTCAAGTGAAAGTTTTGTAGCTGGCTTGTGTAACCATTTTTCTCTCATCTTACGTATTGCTTTGCCAGCTTTCTGTGGCACAAAACTTCTCGCTAAGGTTTGTAAGCTTAGCCAAGGGCCACTAATCTCTGGCAATAATAAGTTTGTAAACATGTTATGTTTCATCATATGGAATGTATAGTTCAGAGAATTAGCTGTATTTTCACGTTCCTTATATTGTTTTAAGTCGGTATCAGATGCTGCTTCAACTACTTTATACTGAGGTTTAAACATAATAGGTAAAGATTCATGACTATGCTTACTTCCGAGTTTTGTTGTTTCAATCGGTAAACCGAAAAAGCCAGCAGTTCCAAATGTTTCGAAAGGACCAACTTTTTCTAGTTGTCGACGGAAAGGTTCTGATCGCACATCAATACAAAAAGCAAATTGTGCCTTAATAGAATCTGTTTGTACTTTTACTTTTCTTTGCTGTGATGAGATCATTTCTTTTATTTGAGCTTCATATGTTTTCTCCCACGCCTCTAACCAAAGTCGACTGCAAACAAATTCATCAAAACGGTCAGCAAGTAACAAACGCGCTCTTGTTTCTGTAGCTGTTAATTTTGACCAATCAGAAATTTGCATATTGCCCCATCTAGTCCAATTGAGTAGCAATGACTCAATAGATACTTCCTCATCTTTTTGAGATTGTAGTGGGAGAAATGATTGAACCATTGCATACTCCATAGATACTCGAACTGCTAAATATTCTAATAATAGTTTTTCTTCTTGAGTAGATTGTTGAGAACGCCAAAGCATCATCCCAGCCCAACCTGGTAAAGCAAGTAAATGAGCTTCTAGATAATCTTGTCTTTGAGATTCAGGAACTTTTAAATCAATTAGCATATCCCTTAAAGCGTGTTCTGCATCTTCAGGTAAATGCTTCAATTGTTTACGCAAATGGTGATTTAGTGCTGGATCATATGGAACTATTTCCTTCCAAGCTTTATAAAACCCCTGTTCTCGATTAGGCATAGACCACACAGCTTGTGATTCATCCAAATACAATTTACACCATTTAATCATGTGTATATTTAGTTCCTCGGCTATTTTTTCTTTCCCCATCTTTTCGATACGTTGACTAATTGTAAGAACTGTATAATTTCGAGGGATTTGTGGTTTATAATGATTGAGTTCTAATGCTAATTTTTTTAATTCATCTTGTGAAAAATGATCATTTTGCTGATGAATCTTAAGTGCGTGAAGGCAGTATTGCTCAGCAACGCTTCTTGGTAATTCTAAACCTTGTCGATCAAGCCAAGCTGACACTCCTGCTTCTAAATATTTTGGATCAATCTTATCTTTTTCATATGCAGAAAATAGCATTTCTTTATTTGGGTAAATCTCTACATCACATGTATCTTTTAATCGACGCGCTACTTGTTCAAAGGTTTGGTGTTCTAATTCTGACCAAGGACTACGAGCTGCGAATTGGTTGATGTTTCCTAACGGTACGATTGTATCACTAGCGGCTTTCACTAAATCATTAATATCAAAACTAAGGTAATTATTTTCCTTTTCAAAGTTTAAATTTAATGCTGTACTCAATGTACGTTACCTCCTCGAGATAGTAATTGTGTCAGATATTTTGGGTGACTTTCTACTAAATTACCTTTCGGTTCACCTAAACGTATTAACCAAAGATAAATAGTAATTGATGTCTTGGAATTTTTACGAATTGACCATATTCCAATGACACTTGCAACGATTAAAATGCTTAAAAGTAAAATCCCCATAAAAATAGATTGTGTAGTTTCGCTCGGGATGACACCATACAAAAAACTATGGAATCCTGTATGCACTAATTGGAATATAATTGCCGCTCCAACAAATAAAATCGCTCCTACGATTCTTCCAATATGTCCAGCCCCAAAAGCAACAAGTTGTGTCCAAGCAAGAGCTACAGACCACCCTAAAATAATTGCACTTACGAATTGATACCCATCAGTAGGAGAAGTAAGCCAAAATGCAATGCCTAAACCTAATCCTAATACCCCACCGAATATCATCCAGATCACTGAAGAAAGTTGGCGTTTATGAACTATTGGTTCTCTTCGTTTAGCAGCTGAACCAGCTTGTAAGAATAACGTCGACTTAAACAGGCCATGTAATACTGCATGAGTAATGGCAGCTAAATATGCTCCTAAAGCACATTCGATTAACATGAATCCCATTTGTGCTATTGTAGAACCTACAAGTTGGCGTTTATAGTCAACTTGTACGAGCATAATCCCTGTTCCAACTAACACGGAAACACTAGATAGAATAAGTAAAACAACTTGTACTGAATCACCATTAAAAAGTGGTGCAAAACGTGTCAGCATGATACTTCCTGCATTTACAATACCTGCATGCATAACAGCTGAAATAGGTGTCGGAGCAACTACTGAGTCTAGCAACCACCGTTGGAAAGGCCATTGTGCTGCAGGAATAAAAATTGATAACAACAGTAAAAGATTAATCGATGTTTTCTCCCAAGTTTTGAATTGTTCGAGGCTTTCTTGACTTAGTATTTGTGACAAATGCCAATGCCCCGTAACTTGCTCAATCCATACAATTGCGATTAATAAGATCAACCAACTGATGGCAAAATATCTACTCGAAATCTTAGAAGCATGCCGAGCAACTTTCCATTCCTTCCTCATGCCGATTAGCAATACTAATCCAAGAAGTGTAACACCCCATCCAAGCATAAGTAATCGCAAATCATCACTTAACCATGCGAGAGAATCTGCAATTGTCATGACTGTTAATAATGCAAAATACTTTCGATAAGCCCGATTTCCAAATAAATAATGCACCGAATAACGTTGAACGATTAACCCAATGGTTAAAACAAATGTTGACCATAGCCATGATAAAGAATCAAAATGCCAAGGCCCTATTATCACGCTCTCATTATTAAAAACTAATGCCAATAAAGCAATAATTGGTGGTAATGCAATAATACCTATATGAACGCGTATATAACTTACAGGAATTCTTGGTACTAACAAGATTAATGCACTAACTACGGAAACAGCTAACAATATAAAAAATATTGTTATCCATGGAATCATCTCAAAAAAATTCAACATCCAACATCCTCCCCTTGAATGGATGAAAGGCAAATAAAATTCGCCAGTTATTCCTATTTTTAAAGAATAAAATATTTGATAAAACAAAAACCGATAATCTCTAAATTCAACGGATTACACCATTGAATTTTGGAAATTATCGGTTTACTTTTAACTAGCCCAAAAGGGTTTTTAATAGCCTACCTAATATTTATTAAGCTTCCTATTATTCTGGAAACTTTAAAATCTATTGTCGTATTGTTAGTATATAGATTAACTTTTTCAAATAGCCATATCAGATATAACTCTTTGCTAAAGCTCTATATATTTGAAGAAAACATCTTGTAAATGACTTCTTGAAAAAATGATACTATTAATGAAAGATTCTGTCAAGTTAAAGTATAAGACAGTTAGATGAAATACTTTTTGTTATACTACAGAAATGAGCTCATACATTTTTTCATATTTCCACACTATATTTATGTATGAAAATGATAATTATTATCAATACTATTTATAACAAAAGGGCATGTCTGAAAAAACCTTTTGAGACACGCCCTTTGCTATGAATGTTTGAAAGTAGGGCTGTCCTGTGGATTTCACTTAGACACCCAAGATATACTAAAATTACTTTCTTGGTTTAAATGTTTTACAATCTGTCTCCTCAGTAGTAGAGGCCTGTCCCCCTCTATTGCTGACTACATAAATTTCATGTGCAGTGCATTGATTTCCTTTTTGCCAAAAAGTACAGTTACTTACTTCACAAAGAACATCTTTTGCCATCGTACAACACCTCCTTCAAAGACTAGTATTGACAGGAATCACTATGATGATACTATATGCAATTGACGAAATTTCTCAATCTTCTTTCCTTCCATAAAAAAAACACAAAAAGACCTTTTGAGTCTTTTTGTGCTTTAAATACTTTTTCATTTCAAGTTATACTACTGCAACCCTCTTAATATTTCAAAGGAAAAAAGCTTAAACAAATATTATCCCATGCCTGGAATCCAACCAGGTCTATTTAACATTTTCCACATTGGATCTGGTATAACAAGTTCTTTCTGTTTTGTTTGATCCATTTCAGTTGAAATATTGTGATCACCAGCTTCGGCTTTTTTGACCCAATCTGGTTCGATCAAAAGTTCTCGCCCAAGTGCAAGTAAATCGATTCCTGATTCACTTGCCTTTTCAGCATCTTCCAACGAATAAATAGAGCCAACTCCTATAAATGGAGTACGTCCATTAATCGTTTCCAACAAAATTTCAACACGTGATTTATTTTTATCTCCACTAAAGCGATGAGGTTTTGTAAAGAATTCTGTTTGTGAAACATGTAAATACGTTAATCCCTTATCTGCTAATGCATCAACTAGTTTCACAGTTTGGTCCATCGTGATTCCCGTTTCTTCTTCCTCTTCTGGTGAGAATCTGTAACCAACGATAAACGGTTTTGTCGTGTATTTTTCAACAACACGTTTTACTTCATCCACAATCTCTAATGGGAATCGCATACGGTTTTCGATAGAACCACCATATTCATCTGTCCGACGATTGGTATAACCTGAGAAAAATTGTTGAAGTAAATACGTATTTGCTCCATGAATTTCAACTCCATCATACCCAGCTTCAATTGCGCGCCGAGTAGTTTCTCCATACGCATTAATAATTTCTTTAATCTCTTCTATTGTTAAGGGACGTGGTGTCACATTGCCAGGAAAGGCAACGTCACTCGCACTTACAAGTTCGCCATTCGGTACTTCTTCTGGAATAGCACGTCTACCACCATGATAAATTTGTAATACTGCCTTTGCTCCACCTTCATGAATAGCATCAGCCACGCGTTTTAAACTTGGTATAAATTGATCAGCATATCCTGCAAACTGGCCAGGGAAACCTTTTCCATTTTCTGCAACATATGTACAAGCAGTCACTACCATGCCAACACCATTCGAACGTCGTGCATAGTATGCCACTTCGTCATCCGATACTGTACCATCGGCATTACTAGAATAATTGGTCATTGGTGCCATAACAATACGATTTCTTAAAGAGATACCATTTGGAAATGTATAGTTTTCAAACAAATTCATCAATTATCAGCTCCTCAATATAATATCTATAGGGATTCTTCAACCCTTTTATCCTTTCACCTTAAAGGCAATTGTTTACTTATATAATTTCAACATGGATAATATTTACTTATATCGTATCCATATAGATTTTATGTGTCAAAGAATTGGATTGGTTGTATCTTTTATAATCCAATCAGCTGCACTAAGTAAGTCTGGAAATACGGCATCAGCAAGAGAGTCACTTTCCCCAAGGAATATCCCTTTAGTTCCAGCTTTTTTTCCTGCCATTATATCTGTATCAGTGTCACCGACCATATAGGATTTGGTCAAATCCACATCATATTTGTAAGCAAGATCTTCAATCAGCTTGCTGTTTGGTTTTCGACAAGCGCAACCTTCTTTTGGCTTATGAGGACAATATACAACTTCGTCTATGATTGCGCCTTTCTTCTTTAACTCCTTTATCATATAATCATGAATCTGGATCAGTTGCTTTTCTTTCATAAATCCCAATCCTACTCCACCTTGGTTCGTTACGACAAATATGTAGTCAAAATAACCATTCAAATTTTTTATAGCCTCCGGAACACCTGGTAGAAAATATAAATCCTTTGGTTTATTCACAAATTTTACTCTCTTCGTTAAAACTTCATTGATCACTCCATCTCTATCGAGAAATACTGCTTTTTTCATCTACATCACACCCTTAATATTCTCTGGAGCTTAGTATTACCAGTAATATTGTTTTTAATAAATATGTGTCGTTATTGTTATGGAATGCTTTTAGGACCCAAATCATATAAAGTTCTGCTGTATTCACTCAACTAGTAGAATTTGTTAAAATATACTTAAATCAAGTCTCTGAAGGAAGATATGGATGGATCAATTACAAACACCGTTATTTGATGCTTTAGAAAAATTTAATAAGCTTACTAAAGTTTCCTATCATGTTCCGGGCCATAAAAACGGACAAGTCTTTTTAAAAAGAGGAAGCGAATTATATAATTCTGTGCTTTCAGTAGATGCGACAGAGTTGACAGGATTAGACGATTTGCATGCTCCTGAGGGGCCTATATTTGAGGCTGAGGCGCTCCTTGCAGATTTATATCATGCGAAAAAAAGTTACTTTCTCGTCAACGGATCGACCGTTGGAAATCTTGCGATGATTTTAGCAACTTGCACTGATGGAGATACGGTTATTGTCCAACGAAACTGCCATAAGTCCATTCTCCATGGACTTATGCTAGCAAATGTGAAACCTGTCTTTATTACCCCTAGCTATGAGGAAAAATGGGGAATTGCTAGTGGAATTGATGCCAAAGTAGTAAGGGATGCCTTAACATTGTATCCCGAAACCAAGGCAATAATTTTGACTTATCCCAATTATTACGGGTTTGCTGGGGATTTATCCGAAATTGTCACATTGGCCCATGAAAGAGATATACCTTTATTAGTTGATGAAGCACACGGTGCACATTTCATACTAGGAGATTCTTTTCCTAATAGTGCACTGACTTTTGGGGCAGATTTAGTTGTTCAGTCTGCTCATAAAACTTTACCTGCCATGACAATGGGTTCTTATTTGCATGCCAATAGTTCATTGATAGATGTACAAAAAGTTGAATTCTATTTGCAAATGTTGCAATCGAGTAGCCCCTCTTATCCAATCATGGGATCACTTGATTTGGCACGGGCCTATTTAGCTTCCTATACGAAAATAGATCAACAATTATTAATGAAAAAGATTGCTTTATTTAAGGAAAGCCTAGCTACTATTCAGGAAATTGAACTATTAGCACCATCAGCACAATTTAATGCAGATCCTTTGAAAGTGACGATTCAGTCAAAAAAAGGCATCTCCGGATTTGAACTACAATCCTTACTTGAAGAAAAAGGAATCTATACAGAATTAGCAGATGCTCGAAATGTCTTATTTGTTTTGCCTTTGTTAAAAAAAGACGCAGATTACCCTTTTCGCCAAACTGTTGACTTAATCGAAAATGCAGTAAAAGGACAAGTTGGAAGTAATATAGAATTTCCGATTGATAAAAATTCAAATAAAATTACAGCACTATCTATGTCATATGCCAAGATGAAGCAGACTATAACAAAACAAGTGTCCTTTTATGAAGCCATTGGCAAGATTTCAAGTGAAATGGTCATACCCTATCCTCCTGGTATTCCACTAATTATGGCTGGTGAGCTTATCACTGAAGACAAAATAAATTCTTTAATGAATTTATTAGCACTTCATGGCCACTTTCATGGTGGAACGTTTTTAAAAGAGGGCAAACTGATTGTATATCATGAAAGCTAAAAAACTCCTTTGCAGCATTTGAACTGCAAGGAGTTTTTCATTTAATCATAGACCTAACCTATTTTAAGTTACCAGGTACTGATTTCATAATTCGTCCAGATTTCACTTTACTTACTGGAGAAGTTGCAGGGCGTAGAACGCGCATCCCCTTCACCTCCTTTCTATAAAGAGGACAATTTTTCTGGTTAATCATAAATTTAAAATCTACTTCTTAAAAATCTTATTGAATTGTTTGTAGACTATTTTTCCAAACAAGATTTAATACCTTTTTAATATTTTTCTTCTCTGAAGGACAAGGTCTTTCGCCAGATACTACACGATACCACGGGCAGTGATTACCTTGACACGCTGGGCGATAGAAGCACGATTGACATACAGAGTCCGTTTCTTCTCCAGACATTACCCAAGATGCGATCTTATCATAATCAAGATCCATCGTACCATCTGCATGAAGATGCCCAACTTTGTTGACTTCTTCATCTAAAACGGTAGTACATTTGTATAATTGACCATTTGAACCAATGACCATAGCATTCGGCTTCGCTGCATAACAAACGGAAGCTGTTGGCATAAGTGAGCCCGTAATCATATTACTCATGCTAAGTCCTTCACCCATAGCTGTTTCAGTGAATTCCCAGATTTTCTTATTAGCAGTAATATGAGTGCATGTAGGGATTTCATCATTATGTTCCCCTCCCCATCTACCAACTGGACGGAAGAATAGCCCAAACCGTTTATCATCTGCGAAATATTCTTTTAAAAATTGAATGAGATCGCCAGTTTCTTGTAGATTATCTTCATCGAAGTTGACACGAATGGTCATATCAAATTGTCCATCTACTTCTCTTATTGTTTTTAGGTTTTCAATAATCCTTTCAAATGTACCTTGACCGCCAGCCATATGACGACGACGATCATGAACTGCTTGAACACCATCAATTGTCACCATGTATTGGCGTACTTCCCAAGAAAGTAACTTTTCAAACACGTCTTTTGTTAAAAAGAAACCATTTGTAACGATATCAGCCGAATAATCAATTTTATATTCTTTTGCTTCAGCCATGAACGTATTTGATAATTCTTCTATAATCCCTAATTCGAGGAGCGGTTCACCACCGAACCAGCTAATATGTAAATTATTTAATGTATTTGCTCGTTCCTTTACTAGAGCTTTTACGCCGTTTTTCGTTTCATCTGTCATTTTTCCACGTGCAAATGTTTCATAACAATACGTACAACGGAAGTTACATTGTTCTGTTGTCATCAGAATAAGGTGCAACATATCAGTACGGTGCATCGATTGGTGCAAATATTCAGCTCTTCTTTTTTCATCTACGTTTTCTGGAACGATAAATCCATTTTCGAATAAAGCATTCTTCACATCACTATCTAAAGAATCTGTACCAGACCTTTTTAAGGACTCCATAACCTCTGCTTTTTCTTTATCTGTAAAATCAACAATAGCACCCGTATAGCTATTGTATAAAATGACACCACCATCATCTGTTTTAGACAATGCATTAAACTTTGATGGTACATATCTGTTGTTATTCTCCAAAATTCACAACCCCCTTGTTCAATCATTTTTATTCTTTTTCTAACACTTCTATTCCCAAGATGTACTATTATTTTTTCTTTAAAAATAGCAAGATATTAGAAGTATAAAAATGAACAGTTAATGTAAAAACTACTTCATCATTAAAATTAGGAGCAGTTAATAATATCTTACCATAAAACTAGATATCAGCAATTCCAAATTGTTTTAAATGTTAGTAATGCTTCATTTATTAGAAAGATTCAAACGATTCAAGCTAAAACTTTGCAAAATTCAGAAGCAAGATATTATTAATAAGGCCAATCTTATTTTATGATTCCCCTTGAAAAGTCCTTTCTCTTATGACTGCCCCAAATCTCTTTTAATTCAAAAATTTGGTGTAAAAAATAGTAAGGTACCATCTCTCCATCTTCAACCATTTGCATTAGTTCCTGCTGTTCTACCCATTTAACAGCCTGTACTTCTTCTTCCTGTAATTGTAGTTCTTCAATGTTTACATCTTGGGTAATCATATAATAATCATCAAATCCATTAGGGAAATTTATCGTAAATCGTGGTCTTTCATTTGATAGGTTAATAACTAGTCCTAATTCTTCCTTTACTTCCCTTTCTGCCGCATTTTGACTAGTATCTCCCGCTACTGCAGAACCAGCAGCTGATAAATCCCACATATTTGGCCACCCTTTTTTCCAAGGCTGTCTTTGCTGAATCAATAACTGATTTTCGCTATTAAAAATACAGACATGGACTACCAGATGATAGTCTCCTTCATCCATTTGATCCCCTCTTCTATGTAATCTTCCGGTTAGTCTACGATCTTGATCATAAACATCCCATAATTCATCTTCATTTTCATCTCTTGTCATAGTGCATCCTCCTTTAGAAATTAAATTCCTTATGCAAAAAATTTTATTAACCAAACAATACTATAAATTAGGATACTAACTAAAATAAATCCTGCCATAAAATATGAAAAACTTTTTAGCAAACATTTACCTACTTCGTAAATAGTTGTTGCTAATTCATCAACTATTCTTCTCATCCCCATATCCCTCCCTAGCTAAGTATATCGTAAGGTCTTATATATTTTATAATTACCTGTTATAACACAACTAATATTTATGACATTGCAATCCTGTAAAAAAAGTGGTATCATTCCATTAAATTAAATATTCACTTATTTCAATATTTTCTTTGAAGTAAGGATAGAGGAGCAAAAACCATTAGTACACAATTGGAGGATAATGAGATCCGTTGATGATTGTGAAAAGGGGGATTTGCCGAAGTGGAGAGAACCTCATTTTTCTCGAAGCTGGTTCTGTTGTTGAATAAATACAGAACTGTCATGTAGTTATCTATATGGAGGGCTATCATACGCACAGAAATGAAACTGTTTCTACTGCAACAACGTAGCCTCGTTGTTGCTTTTTTGCGTTAACTTACTAATTGCCCTTCTCCCTCTAGTTTATTTATATAAAATAATGAAGGATGTGGAGAAGTATGAATTTTGGACAAATTTTAACGGCTATGGTGACACCATTTGATCAGAAAGGTGAAATCGATTTTCCTGCTGCAGAAAACTTGATAAATCATTTAATCGCAAATGGCACAGATGGGATTGTAGTGGCTGGAACAACAGGTGAATCTCCTACACTATCTACAGAGGAAAAAGTAGAATTATTTAAATTTGTTGTGAGAATAGTGGACGGAAGAGTTCCTGTTGTAGCGGGTACAGGATCTAATAATACAAGTGCTTCAATTGAATTGACAAAACAAGCTGAAAATGCTGGTGTCGATGCAATTATGCTAGTCGTTCCTTACTATAACAAACCTTCTCAAGAAGGATTATATCAACACTTTAAAGCCATCGCTGAAGAAACAACACTGCCAATCATTTTATATAATATTCCTGGCCGCAGCGTGATTAATATGGCAGTCGATACAACTGTACGCCTAGCTCAAATTCCTAATATCGTTGCGATTAAAGATGCTAGTGGTAACTTAGATGCAATGGCTGAAACCATTAGCCGAACACCCGAAGATTTTGCAGTATATTCTGGTGATGACAGTTTAACATTACCTGCACTATCAATTGGTGCCACAGGTGTCATTTCCGTTGCATCACACATTATTGGCAACGAAATGCAAGCAATGATTTCAAAATTCAAAAATGGCAATACAACAGAAGCTGCTCAAGATCATCGTAAGCTTCTACCAATTTTCAAAGGATTATTTGCCGCTCCAAACCCATCACCGGTGAAAGCAGCATTGAATATTAAAGGAGTCCCAGTTGGTGGCGTTCGCTTACCTATTATTCCTTTAAATGACGAAGAGACAAGCGCTTTACAAGAAGTATTGAAAGTAGTGGATGAAAAAGAAGAAATAACATTATAAGTAAATCTTCATTTACTATTATTATTTATATTCAACATTAAAGCTCACGCGTATCAAATAAGATAAGCGTGAGTTTTTTATTTGGAGTTTCAAAGTTCGAAAGCATCGATGAAACTTATTCTCTTGTATTTACATTCCTTTTATCGCTTGCCACTTACCACCTTCAGACATCTGTCACACTTTTCAAATTGACGAATATACTGATGATGGAAGCCTAAGAAAAGGATTGATAAAAATGCAAAATAACTATAATTGGTATCCATGTACACATTGCTATTCACAAACCCAGGGTTATTATAATTGGTATCCATCACCTCATGGGTATCAACCTGTTGCTATGCCCTACCCACAAACTTCTACGCCTCAACTAGTAAGTACACCTATGAATAATAATGAGTCAATGTTGTTGAGAGATTATGGAAAGAATCCTTTCGCTATCAATATAGCAAGCGCTACTAAACTAAACAATACGTATCGTACTGCCCTTTGGACAGGTAAACATTTACAACTAACACTTATGAGTATTGAGGTTGGTGATGATATAGGATTGGAAATCCATCCTCATATTGACCAATTTGTAAGAATCGAAGATGGGCAAGGTGTTATTGTAATGGGCGATAGTAAAGATCAACTAACTTTCCGTAGAGAAGTTCATGGTGATGATGCTTTTATCATACCTGCAGGAAAATGGCATAACCTCATTAACACAGGCAACAAACCTATTAAACTATATTCAATCTATGCTCCTGTTCAACATCCGTATGGCACAGTTCAACAAACTAAAGATATTGCGAAAGCTCAAGAGAAGCATTAAAAGGCAGTTGGAAGAGTTAAACATCTTCCAACTGTTTTTTGTCGTATTCATTTTTCGATAAATCTATCCTTCAGCCTACGAATAGTGACATGCACAAAGTATTTCACTACAATGAACATATAGAGATTGCAGGAGGCATATGTAATGCATTCATTAATAGATATTGGTTTAAATTTAACAGAAAAAAGTTTCGCAAAGGATTCAAACGAAGTAGTAGACCGTGCAATTCAAAGCGGGGTTGGACAGATGATCCTAACAGGTTCAAGCGTTAGCGGAAGTGAAAAGAGTCTTACAATAGCAAAACAATATCCCAACATTCTCTTTTCTACTGCAGGAATTCACCCACATGAAGCTAGTGAATTTACACAAGATTCGATTCTAAGCTTAAAGCAATTAGCCCAACATCCTGAAGTGGTAGCAATCGGTGAATGCGGACTAGATTTTAATCGGATGTATTCATCGCAACAAATCCAAGAGAAATGTTTTGAAGCCCAATTAGAATTAGCAAGAGAGTTGGACATGCCACTTTTTTTACACGTTCGCGATGCACACGAACGGTTCGTGGAAATCATGGAAAACCATTCAGATCTTATCAATAAAGCAGTAGTCCATTGTTTTACTGGAAATACAACTGAAGTCAAAAAATATGTATCGATGGGATTCCATATTGGAGTAACAGGCTGGATATGTGATGAAAGACGTGGACAAGATTTACAAGAAGCAGTGAAATATATTCCCCTCGATCGTTTGATGGTCGAAACGGATGCCCCTTATCTAACACCAAGGACTCTTCGTCCAAAGCCAAAACACGGACGTAACGAACCTGCTTTCTTACCCTATATTGCTGGTGAAATCGCTAAATATATGGGTGTATCCGCTGAAGATATAGCAAAACATTCCGTTGAAAATACTAAACGATTCTTTCAACTGTAAATAAAAAAGCCTCCATTTGGGGGCTTTTTGTATCTTAATCTACATCTCGGTATCTTACAGTTAAACCTTTTAAAAACTTCCGTGCAAAATTATCGCCGCATTCTTTATAATTTCGATGTCCAGGTTTTCTTAAAATAGCACCTAATTCACCTTTTGATACTGCAATACCGCCATCATCAAGAATATCTAGCATATCTTCTGTCTTTAGTTGTAACGCCACTTTTAGTTTCTTTAATAGCATATTATTAACATGATCTTTCGCATTGTTCGTAGGAACTGTATTGTTTGATTGGCCTGGTTTTGATTGTTGAGGTCCTCTTTTAAAAGTGATAAACCCATTCAAAAATGATTCTAACATTCGATCATTGCATTTAAGATAATCTTCTGTTTCTTCAATTTCCTCTTCTGTCAATTTAGTAAGAATTTTTTTCACTTGTTCCTTTGTAAGTTGTACACCACCAAGTTTAAAAATTTCCACCATATCTACATCTTTAATATCAAGGGCATATCTTAGTCTAATTAAAATATCGTTATTTTCCATTTAAAAACCTCCTATAAAACATATCGCCATTTTTTCAGCAGAACATACTAGTATTTGTTCTAATAATCAAGTATTATAAAATAAAATGTTGGAAATAAAATCCAAAAGATGGTGAATAAATAATGTCCCAAATAGAAGTTTATCATTATGATGCCTTTACTACAAAGCCAGGTAAAGGAAATCCCGCTGGAATTATATTAAATTCCGAGACATTAACAACAGAAGAAATGCAATCAATTGCAAAATCAATAGGTTTTAATGAATGTGCCTTTACCTTATCATCTGATATTGCAGATGTTAGGATTCGATATTTTACACCTGGTCACGAAACACCTTTATGTGGACATGCCACAATGGCCAGTATCGTAGCTTTATTGGAACAGGAGAGACTTATAAAGAAAGATTCCTATACGATAGAAACTCTTGCTGGTATTTTATCGATTCATGTGTCGAAAAACACTTCATATTATCAAGTATATATGGAACATATAGCTCCGCAGTTCGCTGAATTTAGAGGTTCCAAAAAAGATTTGGCAAATGCATTAAATATTACGGAAAATGAGATAGATGCTCGTTACCCCGTTGTTTATGGAAACACTGGGCAATGGACACTTTGCATCCCAATTGCACATATCAAATCCTTTGAAAAGATGAAACCCAATACAGAAGCATTTCCTAACATTTTAAAAGAAATGCCAAAAGCATCTGTTCATCCTTTTAGTTTTTCTGCCTTTGCTTCAGATGCCGATATGCATGCAAGACACTTTTCATCTCCATTCTCTGGAACAATTGAAGATCCTGTAACAGGTACTGGCTCTGGGGTAATGGGTGCATATTATGCCACATTCGTAGAACCCGCACGAAAAGAAAATTATGATTTAATAGTAGAACAAGGACAAGAATTAAAAAAAGATGGCCGTGTCATTGTTCATATTCAACATCAGGATGATTTAAAAATAGCTATTACAGGCACTGCTGTTTTTGTAAAAAAATTTATGATTGATGTTGAATAAGCTATTGATTCTATGAAGCTTCAGATATATGTTTCACATATAAAAAATGTACACTACTAAATTTGGACTTTAGCTGTGTACATTTTTCTTTATTTGGATTGTAGGTTCTATGCTACATGTCAGATGGAAATCTACGTAAGCCACTTCAAAAGTATGCAATTTTGATTTTTGGAAAGCGGATGCAATTACTTTAAACAGCTGGTGCTTTGTTTAGCACAACTCGGACTTCCTTTTGCACAACTCAAACTTTCTTTTGCACAACTCGGGCTTCCTTTTGCACAACTCAGTCCCTTTTGCACAACTCAGGGTTTCTTTTGCACAACTTGGGCTTCCTTTTGCACAACTCAAACTTCCTTTTGCACAACTCGGACTCCCTTTTGGATTAAGTCCATATAATTGTGTAAAAAGAAAAAGAGTCAAATTAATCCCTCTTGGTTACAATGTTTTCATCGACGATAAACAATGAGGAGGAATTAATAATGACCCAACTACAGTTTAACCTAAATGTGGACCTTTTAAAAGATTCTGTAATAAATTCTAATATCGATACAGTGATGAAGGCATCTATTGTTCTTGTACTAAATGCATATATGGAAATGGAACGAGATGAATATTTACAAGCTTCTGCTTATGAACGTTCAGATGATCGTCGTGATTATCGAAACGGTTATTACGATCGTGAATTATTGACCAGTATCGGTCGTATACAACTACGTGTTCCTCGAACACGTGAAGGAGAATTTTCTACATCCGTTTTCCAAAAGTATGCACGTTGTGATCAAGCTTTTGTGCTCTCTATGCTAGAAATGGTCATAAATGGAGTATCAACACGTAAAGTCACAAAGGTTGTTGAAGAACTCTGTGGAGAAAATGTATCTAAGTCGTTCGTCTCTTCTCTTACAGAAAGACTTGAACCAATAGTAAATGAATGGGCAAAGAGACCACTGAATGTTCAATACTATCCATATATATTTGTCGATGCAATGTATATTAAAGTCCGTGAACATAACCGGGTAGTTTCTAAAGCGGTTTATATTGCTACAGGACTATGTGAAACAGGGCAAAGAGACGTAATTGGATTAAAAATTGATCATATTGAGAGTTTTGAGGCTTGGCAAGGTTTCTTTCAAGACTTAAAATCACGTGGATTACAGTCACCCAAACTTGTTATATCAGACGCCCATGAAGGATTAAAAAAAGCTATTCAAAGGGAATTTATTGGTACCTCCTGGCAACGTTGCTCTGTTCATTTTAAAAGAAACATTATCGATAAAATCCCCAAAAAAGAGATGCCTCAAGTAGTTGTTGATTTGAAACGAATTTTTAACGTTGTGAAATTTGAGGACGCTAAATCATTTAAGGATGAATTCATGAAACTTTATGAAAATAATCCCAAGCTTGATAAAGCTCTGAAAACATTAGACGAAGGCTTCGAAGATGCCATCCAATATTTAAACGAACCAATTAAATTTCATACATTTATTCATAGTACGAATTCGTTAGAACGTTTGAATCAAGAAATTCGCCGTAGAGAAAGAGTAATTCGTATCTTTCCAAATACTCAATCTGCTTTTAGGCTAATAGGGGCCATTCTTATGGATTATGCAGAAGAACAAGCAAAGAAAAAATTTGTCATTAAATGAATAATGCCAGCGCAGCGCGCGAAATTTTTTTCTATGAAGGGGGTACCCCCTTCATAGAAAAAAATAAAATAAGCTTCGAAAATACAAATCTAGGATATCGATGAAACTGTAACCTTGGATTTTAATTTACACAATTCTTCGGACTTGACTCCCTTTTGCACAACTCGGGCTCCCTTTTGCACAACTCAGGCTCCCTTTTGCACAACTCAGTCCCTTTTGCACAACTCAGGGTTTCTTTTGCACAACTCGGGCTCCCTTTTGCACAACTCAAACTTCCTTTTGCACAACTCGGACTTCCTTTTGCACAACTCAGTCCCTTTTGCACAACTCAGACTTCCTTTTACACAACTCGGACTTCCTTTTACACAACTCGGACTTCCTTTTGCACAACTCGGGCTTCCTTTTGCACAACTCAGATTCATCCCATCAAGACAATCATTAGCTTCTTAACATAAAGGTTTTAACTGGCTCATATTTTGGCTCTTTGTCTAAATTTGTTTGATATAAAACAATTCGATCAGCTATAAATGATAAAGAGTTATCATGGAAAGGATTATTTTTTTCTAGAAGTGCGGAATTAAATTCTTGGTCCCCTCCCCATCTTTTTGCCAAAGTAATGTGAGGGTTATAGGGTCGACTATCTAAAATAAATCCTGCATCACAGCATGATTGCTGGATAATTGATTGAAGTTTAAATAATGCATCTTCATGCTGAACAGCGCCCCAAAAAATCCGTGGTGATTTTGGATTCCCGAAAATATTAATACCTTGAATAGTAAGATTAAAAGCTTTTTCTTCCTTAATCGAGTTACCTACTAGATTGATTATAGTATGTTGCTTTTGCTCGTCCATCGCTCCGAGAAAAGCAAGGGTAATATGATAATCACTCTTGTGTACCCACCTTTTAAAGGCGAAATTTTGTTTAAGACTTTGCAGCTTATCTTGAATACTCTGTTTAATATCATCAGGCAATTGAACCGCCCAAAAATAATGTTTACTATTTTCCACTTCATCACGCTTCTTTTTATAATATAGTGTGAGAACTTAAAAAGTAATTGTTATCAACTAGCATGTACTTGTAAAAATGGCTTCATTCAAATAATGACAAAACTTTTGTGCATCCATTCATCCCCAATATCAATTATGAACCTTGCTCTCTAATTTCTTTTCGTGTTTAAATGCTGGCTTTACTTCGGCAATAATTATTGCTATTAAGATGATGAAGCTACCGATAATCATTCGGCTTGTTAGGATTTCATGTAAGATAATCACTGAGAAAATTGTTCCAAAAAGTGCTTCCGTAGATAAAATAAGAGCTGATTTTGTTGGGTCCGCATATTGCATGCCGATATTTTGACATACGTACGCAATAGTAGTACAAACTATGCCTAAGTATAAAATAACAGAAACTTCCTCTGATGAAATTGTTGTTGGTACTTCTCCTAATACAATGACAGCAATTATACTCAATACCGCTGCGGTGAATAGTTGAACAATTGTTAATGCAAGGGCATCCTCAGTCTTCACAAACATATTTGTATAAAAAATATCAAAAGCAAATCCTATTGCACTTGCGAGGGATAGGAAATCTCCTATATTCATCTGCATCGAGCCTTGTAGGGAAAGGAAGCCAATTCCTATAATCGCTAACAAAGCTGCTAACATTTCAAAGCCATCAAACTTTCGCTTATATATAACAAAGGCGATCAAAGGAACAATCATTACATTTACTGCAGTTAGAAATGCGTTTTTGGATGGCGTTGTATAGTCAAGCCCTATCGTTTGCACAGTAAATGCTAAAAATAGAATTACACCAAGTATGATTCCCTTCCATAAGACTCGCTTCGTAATTAGCTTCACATTTTTGTGGAAAATTATAGTTAAAAATATAGTTGCAAGGGCAAAACGACCGGCCATTATTTGAAAGACAGTTAAATGTGCTAACCCTACTTTCATACCAATATAGCCACTCCCCCAAATAATAGCTGTTAAAAGCAAAAGTATTTCTCCTATGTATTTCTTCATGTTAGTCCTTCTTTCTACAATCGTACTTAAACTAAGTCAGTTCTGATTTTATTTAATAGGTGTTTGCCCATTAGCATAGCACAGGAAAGCTATATAGGTTGGACAAAATCTAAAATGAAAACCACGAAATTTTACAATCAGTAAAATTTTCGTGGCTTTATTTTTAGCCTATGCTATGGACATTTACCGTCATCTAATAGAGGTGCGCTAACGGCTTTCAAATAAATCGTTCATTATTCTTGATTAAACCAAAGAGGATCTTTATCATCGACATCACCATTATAATTGATAAAAATTTCTTCTCCAGCTTTTATATCTGTGTGAGCATAGAAATCAAATGTTTGATTTCTAAAATTAATCTCATAAGTTGCATTTGGTTCATAAGAATGGTTAAACAGCATTCCATATCCTAGAAGGATAGCGGAGCGACCAATTCCATACTCAAAAGCATAATCTGCTAATAAGGTTTGCTCAATATATTGATGTTGTTCGTTTGGATAAGCAATGACTGGAGCTTCGTGTAGAATCTCACCTTTTTTGATATCACGTGTAGCAAAGACGCCTCTATTAAATTCTCCATCACTTATTGGAGATGTTTTTACCTCGATCATATTTTTACCTACTCACTTTTATATTTTTTCTTTTAACTGTACCATTATTTTGCCCATTAAGCTCTTTTTATTTTGAAAAATTATTTTACATGTTATAAAAACAACCATGTTATGAACAGAAACATCTAGGTTGCATAAAATAGTTATACAATCTATTTTCAAAAAGGATGATATAAAATGTCATTGACTATTTTACTAGCAAGACCAGATACTCATCCTAATAACGAAGAGACATCTGAGATATTGGACGACTATGGATGGGATATTGATCGTTGGGAGAATGACGGTGGAAAGTGTTGATACAAGATTTTGTAGTTTGGAATATTACTGATTTCTTAAATTTAAAATAAAAAAACGAATCCCACCAAAAAGGGATTCGTTTTTTTCATTCAATATTAACGTTTTTCTTCTTCATCGTCCCAACATTCGACATCGCCAATATTCGGTACATCTTTTTTATAAAATACTGGGTCTTTACCTTGTTTACGTTGAGCCAAATAATTGTTGATAACAGGTTTTGCCACTTTCCATAGTAACAAAATAGCAAGCAAGTTTATAAGCGCCATAATAGCCATAAATAGATCTGCTAAATCCCATACAACTTGTACTTTTGATACTGAGCCAAACATTACAAAGGCTACCACCAAAATGCGGAATATCAATAGAGCCGTTTTCGATTCCTTGATAAAGCCTATATTTATTTCACCATAATAGTAATTACCAATTACCGTACTAAATGCAAACATAAATATAGCAATTGCTAAGAATACGCCTGCCCAATCACCTAGAATTCCAACTAACGATGCTTGAGTTAAGTTTACCGAAGCTGCATTTGTTTGTAGATATGCATCACTAAGTAATACAATCGCTGCAGTTGAAGTACAAACTAATAAAGTATCAATAAACACTCCTAATGTTTGGATCAGACCTTGTTTTACTGGGTGAGTAACTGATGCTGTTGCAGCTGCATTCGGTGCAGAACCCATACCAGCTTCATTGGAGAATAAACCACGTTTAACTCCATTCATGATTGCTGCTCCTAACATTCCCGCGAATGCTTCTTGTAATCCAAATGCAGACTTAACAATAAGAATAATCACATTGGGAAGTTCTTTAAAATTGATCAATACAACTAAAAGTGCAATAACGATATATGCAATCGCCATAACGGGCACAATAATTTGAGTCACACTGACAATACGTTTCAATCCGCCAAATACAATAACTGCTGTTAAAACGGATAATATTATACCGACTAGTAATCGATTTGTACCAAAACTTTCTTTAAAAGCAATTGTAATCGTATTTGCTTGTACAGCGTTAAAAACAAAACCATAAGTTAATGTAATAACAATGGCAAAAAGTACACCCATCCATCTTTTATTTAAACCTTTTTCCATATAATAAGCAGGGCCACCACGGAACATTCCTGTACTATGGTCTTTAACTTTGTATACCTGTGCCAATGTACTTTCGACTAGTGCAGATGCGCCACCGATAAGTGCAACAATCCACATCCAAAATACAGCACCTGGTCCTCCAATTGCTATTGCTGTTGCAACACCTGCAATGTTCCCAGTACCAATACGAGAAGCAGCTGAAACCGTAAAAGCTTGGAAAGAAGATATACCTCTTTTTCCTGATTTGTCTTTTGGAGCTTTTTCAGTAAGAAGTTTAAACATATCAGGAATCAATCGAAATTGAATAAATTTTGTTTTAAAGGTAAAAAACAATCCAGCTCCAATTAACAATATTATTAATAAATACGAATATAAAAATGTATTTACTTCATTTAATACACTATCGAACCAATCCATAATTTTATAATTTCTCCTCCTACAGCTTGTTCTAGTCCCTTAAGACTAAAATCACATCTTTTAAAATATGAATCTTGAAAACTGATAACAAACCAAATATAAAGTAAAATAATAGTTATTTCTTTTTATTTCACTCTTTATTAATTATATCATTATAACTAAACTTCAATTATTGTTATATTACTTACTCAAAAGTCAATATTCTAAACTATCAGTCATTATATAAAGCTATCATCAGTATCATCAGTTCGAATATCAATCTAAAGTTACCCGTCCAGAATTTATACTCCTTATTAATTTTACTGAAACCGTTGCTAATTTATCTTCTTCAAATAAGAATTGCCATAAAAATATACAGTTAACACTTCCTCTTTTTGAAAAGCCTAGTATGTAATTTTCAACAGTGTACAAAACCAATATTTTTAATTTTTACTTACCAATTAGTGTATTAATGTTATGAAATTGAGAAAACATAAGCATGAGGACAGTATCTGAACAGGAGTTATAAAATGAGCAATTCTTCATTTGAAAAAAGCTATCTTGAAAAAAGTTTGGAAGATAATATTCAAACCATAAAAAAGATCCTTGGAAGCCCAGCTGACTTAATTATCCGAAAAAGTAGCATTGGAATTATTGAACATAAATTTGCCATGATTTATATGAAAGGACTTGTAAACGAGGAGCAAGTAAATAATAACATCTTAAGAATTCTTGAGCTGAATAAAAAGGACATTCAAGGAAATTTGTTTAATACGGTTTACGAAGAAATGATCGCACTAACTGAAATAAAAAAATCCCAAAAACTCGATCAAGTGATTAAAACCTTATTAAGCGGAGATACAGTTGTTCTCTTAGATAATTGTGACCTAGCTATTCAGTTAGGGACGAGTGGTGGTGAATTTCGTGCCATTGAGGAACCACAGTCTGAAGCTGTTATACGCGGTTCTAGGTCCGGTTTTGTGGAAAATTTAAAATTTAATCTCGCGCTTCTACGAAGGGAAATCAAAGACCCAAATCTTCGTATTAATATGATGGAAGTTGGAAAACATTCTAATCAAAAGGTTGCGATTTGTCATATTGAGGGACAAGTTAAACAAGAAATAGTAGATGAAGTCGTTCAGCGATTAAAAACAATTAATGTTGATTTTGCCCCAGATTCAGGATTTATTGAACAATGGATTGAGGACAGTAATTTATCGCCATTTCCACAAATACTTGATACAGAAAGGCCTGACAGAGTTGCCTATAATTTATTAAAGGGAAAAGTTAGCATTATCGTAGAAGGTTCCCCCTTCGCTCTTCTTATGCCAATAACAATTGGAGATTCCCTTAAAACTATTGAAGATTACAACCAAAGATGGCTGATAAGTACATTATTACGATTTTTGCGATTTGTTTCTTTCTATATGACACTTTTTTTACCGGCCCTTTATGTAGCACTCGTATCCTATCATCCTGAATTGATACCGACGCAGTTGTTATTTACCATTGCTGCCTCAAGAGAAGGTGTTCCTTTCCCTTCTTTAGTTGAAGCATTATTAATTGCATTATTTTACGAAATATTGCAAGAGGCTGGGACAAGATTACCTAGAAAAATTGGTCAAACCATTGGGATTGTAGGTGGTATTGTTATTGGTGAAATTGCTGTTCAAGCAGGTATTGTAACTCCCTTAATGGTCATTGCCATATCCCTTACGGCAATTTCGGCATTTACGCTTCCAAATTACAGTCTTTCTATAGGGCTTAGAGTAATACGTTTTGGAGCCATTTTTGCTGCTACTTTACTTGGATTATATGGAATCATCCTAGTCTTTATAATGATTCATATTCACTTGGCAAATTTAAAAAGCATTGGAATCCCTTATTCAGCACCTTTTGCTCCAAATCACTTATGGGATTTAAAAAATGTTGTCATCCGAGCGCCCATTACCACACTTACAAAGCGGCAACCTCAGCCATTTTTAGAACCTATGAAAAGCAAGCAAAAGACTAATGGAGGAAAAGGTAAATCATGACACTTTATAAAGAGCCAAAAGAATTCATCAATGATAAAGACATTATGTTTGCCGTAGCCTCAAATATTGCTAGTATTACCATTTTGTTTTTACCACGTCATATTGCTGAAAATACAGTTTCTGCGGATGGCTGGCTTACTATTTTATTAGGTGGCCTTATTGCAATTGTTTTAGCATGGTTCCTTGCAAAAATCGCAAGTTCCTTTCCAAATCAATCATTTCTTTCTTTTGCATCTTATTTAGTTTCGAAACCAGTTGCCACTATGTTGAGCATTGTTTTTATCATACAGTATATTGCCATTTCGTCTTTTCAAATTAGAGAAATTGCAACATTATCCCATGAATATTTATTTGATCGCACACCATTAGAAGTAGTGTGTTTAGCCTTTATTCTCGTAGTTATCTATGCTGCCAGCGGTTCGCGCGCAGCTATTTTCCGTCTGAACATTCTTTTTTTTCCCTTTGTTATAGGTGGGCTCTTATTACTGATTTTCTTTCCTCTTGGAGCGATGAAACTTGAAAATTTACTTCCTATTTTTGAGACGGATTTAAAAGGAATCGTTCAAGGAACAACTTCTAGTTTACATGCCTTTTTAGGTTTTAGTATCGTGCTATTTTACATTTCTCTTGTCAAAAAGCCGCAACATACACCTAAGATGACTGTGTTAGGGATCTTATGGCCATTTTTCTTCTATATTGTTATTTTTATTGTGTGCATTGGTATTTTTGGAAATGCTACTACAAATAATCTTTACTATCCGGTATTTGAATTGTCAAAAATAGTATCAAGTCCAGGAAACTTCATTGAACGATTCGATTCGATTTTATTTATTATTTGGACGATTATCGTTTTTACAACAAGCTTAATGGCCTTTGATATTGCTGTATTGTTACTTAATTTGATTTTTAAAAATGCCAACAAACAGACTATTATTTTTATTTTATCTCCAATTATTTTCTTTTTAGCTATGCTGCCGAAAAATTATATCGAAGTCAATAAGATTGCAAATTATATGGTATATATAGAAATTGGCTTTTTAGTTTTTGTTACTTTTCTTCTTGGATTTATGTTACTGATCAAGGGTGTGAAGATGAATGATTAAAATAAGGAGCATTATTTTTTTATTATTTTGTCCGCTACTTCTTTCTGCTTGCTGGGATAAAAATGAGGTAGAAGAAAGAGGATTCGTATCCGGGATTGCCGTCGATCTTGCTAATAGTCCTAGCATGATAAATATTAATGAACACCCACAACCGCAAGAAAATGGGAAAATGCAATTACAGCAAGACGAAGAAATATTAAATCAAAACGTTGATGGAGATTTTACTCAAAATAACAATGATAAATTCAAATTAACACAGCAACTAATTGTACCTTCTGGGCTTGGACAGGCTCAAAACAGTGGAGGTAATACGATGCCGGCCTTTCGGAATTTAACTCAAACTGGCAATACTATTATTGAAATGAATCGAGATATGATTAAACAAGCAGGCCGAATTACAAATGTGACACATCTAAATGTTGTCCTATTTTCTGAGGCAGTTGCATCAGAAAAGGGAGTATTTGCAGATTTAATGGATATTTTCTTACGCGAGAAAGAAATGTTACGTAACGTAAAAGTTGCCATTACAAAAGATCATGCTGGGGATTACCTATACATTCTCCCTGAAAATGAGAAGATACCAGGTATGTATATTTCGAAACTATTAGAGAATAAGTCCAATTTAGAAATTGCACAACCACTCACAGTTGGAGATGTACAATCTTTACTTCTATCGAAAAAGAGTTTCGCAATTCCAATATTAAATATTGTAAATACTTCAACGATCAATTATTCTGGGCTGTCAATCTACAACGGAAATAAGAAAAAAATTGTAGGTATGTTAACAGGTGATAATGCGAAGGGATTAAATTTCATCAATTTAAAAGATCAAACAGGCACTTTGGACATTAAATTTAATAATCATGATGTAACGCTTGAAATATTAAAAATAAATAGCAAACTTTCACTAAAAAATAATGATAAGAATCATTTAAAATTCAAGAATAAGATTGATGTTCAAGCAGGCATCGCAGAGCAATACGGTTCCCTTGATATCATGAACGAACACCAATATAAAAAGTTAAAAACAGAATTAGAAAAAAAGATTACAGAAATGACTACAGATACGGTTTCTCTTTTACAGGGAAATATGCAAACAGATTTACTCGGGCTAAATACACATCTTTATAAATACCATTATTCTTTATGGTCATCCATCAAAAATGATTGGGAAAGCGGTCAACATTATTTTTCAAAAAGCAATGTCAAAATTGATGTAAAAGTAACTATCGAAAAACCTGGAAATATTATTAAATCACATTAAGGAAGAGGATATTCACATGTGGAATGTTATTATAGACCGATTGACTAATATAACAACAATTATTTGTACAATTTTATCCTTTGCGATACCTTTTGCTATTTATAAGATTAATAAAATCTTCCACAATAATACCAATCCCCCATGGAAAAGAAATAGTTCGAATCAATAAATTCATTTTTACTATTAAACTCCAAAGCCGCAATGTAGTTAAAAACATAAGTAAAGCTGTGCCGGAAAATCAAAAATTGTTTTCGGTACAGCTTTTTAAATACTTGTTCTTGGTGTTAGTTTATTTTCTGTCTTCTCATCCATTGTGTAGCTATCCACTTTTCTCCCTTTACAACTGGAGCTCCTCCGTGCAACGTTAATTCGTTTAACATTGGATCGTTATAAAAATATTCAAAGTACACTGCCATTCCTTTTTGCGGATTAGCAGAAAAGTTTAGTTTTGGGAAACAGGTGTTTCCACCCTCTTCCACATCATTTAAATAAATTACAAGTGTTGCAATTCGATTGTTACTCGATGCTTTGCTTGTAGAAGCAAAATAATCAAAATGTTCTTTGTACTCTTGACCGGGTTGATAATTCAGGATATGGAGTCCTTCCCCGTGTTCTGAAGGAATCCCCATAATATCAGATACCCTTTTTTCTACCCTTACAAGAATGTCATTGCTGATGTCTGTTAAAAATGCCCCACTGCTTGTTCTTATATCACTGACTTCTCGATTCCCTCCTATTTTAGATCGCTGAAGTTTGTCTTTTGCCAACTGAATTAGTACATCGCATTCTTCATCATCTAATACTGAACCTAAAACTACGACAAGCGGTTCTTCTAATCTTGCAATAATATTAATCTCTCTGTCTTCTGTTATTATTTTATTTCCATTATGATTAAAAATAGTTGACTCTTTTAAATGTGTATCTTTAGAAACCATCGTCTTCATCAACTCCTGTTTTGTTGAAATATTTACTTATTTCGACAAACAAGCTTCAATTTCCTTTCGATTGTTTACTGAGCAAAAAATTTATTTTGTCTCTTTCAAACTTATAAAGGCCATCTATTCTCATAAACACGTAAAAAGTAAAAAAGAACGAATTCCCCCTAAATTAGAATTCGTTCTTTTTCTTTAGTTTTACATTTTCAATTACAATTTTACTGGAGCTGATATCGCTGACCCTAATATTGAACATTTGCCTACTATTATAACTATAATTTTCATCGGGATTTTTCAAAGGGTTGTTGCAAACTGGAAAATATCTAATCGTAAAATAGTAGATTATTAGCGCTTGAACCAACTGTTGTTATTCAAAATGGAAAATTTATCGATAAAAATCTAAAAAAAATTCGTTTTTCTATTGATAATATTCTTCAGATGCTTAGAGAAAAGAATGTATTCGATATAAATGAAGTAGAAACTGCAATTATTGAAGGAAGTGGGGCTTTAAGCGTATTGAAGAAGTCACAAAAAAATTCAGTGACGCGAGAAGATATGAACATTGTAAATACAACATCTTCAATTTTCTTTCCAGTTATCATAGAAGGAACCATTTACTTAAAGCTTTAAGAAGTTTTAATTTAAGTGAAGCATGGTTAATACAGCAATTAATTACATGTTTCTTTAAAAAACGAAAATAACCTAACCATTCAACCTATAAAACATTAATTTGAAAGGCAATTAGAAAACGACTAATCCATTTTTTTCAGATAAGTCGTTTTATGTAAATCTATATTGAAGCAACTAAGATTTTGATTTGGCTTTTATCGTTTACTAATGTTTCGAAACCTTCCGTAACAATCTCGTCTAATGTGATACGTTTTGTGATTAATTTGTCGGCTGGGAAGTAGCCCTTTGTCATCAGGTGCATAACAGCTGGAAAAATATCGCGGTATGCAATAATTCCTTTAACACTTCGTTCTGATAACACTATGTTGTTTGGCTGAATTGAAGCTTCCTTCTCCAAGACTGACACGATGATTGTTTCGCCTTCTAATGAAGTAAGTTTGAATTTTCGACACAGCTATTTTTCATTTATTAAACTAATTCTAACCAAGCAACCGCTTCGCAATGCGCAGTATGC
This sequence comes from uncultured Rummeliibacillus sp., assembly GCF_934216135.1. Lineage (NCBI taxonomy): Bacteria > Bacillati > Bacillota > Bacilli > Caryophanales > Caryophanaceae > Rummeliibacillus > uncultured Rummeliibacillus sp. Next base: position 104,468 of record NZ_CAKQBI010000009.1, read on the forward strand.
GGGAACATATCAACTGGTTGTACTTCCTGTGTTTTATAACCGCCATCTTCAAGAATGCGTAAATCACGAGCCAATGTGGATGGGTTACATGATACATATACAATACGTTTTGGACGTTGTTCTAAAATGGTACTTAGTAGAGCTTCATCGCAACCTTTTCTTGGAGGGTCTACCATTAAGACATCTGCTGTTTTACCTTCTTTATACCAACGTGGAATCACTTCTTCTGCTGGACCTGCCTCAAAGTAAGTGTTGTCTAAGCCGTTAAGTTTGGCATTACGTTTGGCATCTTTAATTGCTTGTGGAACGATTTCTACACCCATGACGTATTTTGCTTTTTTCGCCATAAATAATGAGATAGTACCAATCCCACAATAAGCATCGATAACCGTTTCTTTCCCTGTTAACTGAGCATAATCAAGCGCCTGTTTGTACAATACTTCTGTTTGAATAGGATTGACTTGATAGAATGATCGTGCAGAAATTTCAAATCGTACATCGCCGATATGATCTTCAATTGTATCTTGTCCCCAAAGGTTAATGGTTTCATTGCCAAAGATAACGTTTGTAGTTTCTGAGTTAATATTTTGCATGATGGATTGAACATTTGGTACTAGCTTACGTATAAGTGCAATCGCTTCATTCGCTTGTGGGAATTTACGCTTTTTCGTAACAAGTACGACCATCACTTCATCTGTCGCAAATGCCTTACGAACAACTACATGACGAAGCATCCCTTGTTTTGTCTCTTCGTTATATGGTTTGATACCAAGTTTCCAAAGTTGTGGTTTTAGTCCTTCTAAAATAGCATCTGCTTCAGGAGTTTGAATCAGGCAACGATCCGTATCAACAATCGCATGAGATTTTGTTTTATAAAATCCTGCAATTGGTACATCTCCATTTGACCCAAATGGAATTTGAGCTTTGTTACGGTAATTCAATGGATTGTCCATCCCTTTCACCGGATGAACAGGTACATCGATTTTCCCTATTCTCGTCATCACATTACGGACCATCTTTTCTTTCCATTTCAATTGTCCTTCGTATGAAAGGTGTTGTAATTGGCAACCTCCACATTGCGCATAGACACCGCATTCTGGTTCAACTCGATCAGGTGAAGGCACTTCAATCTTCACAATTTTGGCGAAACCATAATTTTTTAATGTTTTTAAGACATGAACTTCTGCCTGCTCGTCAGGAAGTCCCCCTTGTATAAAGAGCGGATATCCGTCTACTTTTGCGACACCCGCGCCGTCATGTGTTAAATCTTCTATATAAACCGATAATCGATCATTTTTCTTTACTGGTGCTGTCATTCGTGCATCCTCCGTTTCAGTCCTTCTATTGTATCATGACCTACGCAAAGAAAAAATCCAAGAGACATTAATTGCCCTTGGATTTTGGTTAAATGATTTATCTCCCACTACAGCAGTAGTAATAGCACGATTAGTTCAACTAACCTTCAGTGAAAGTTCTCTTTATTCGTCCCTAGTAACTGCCCCATCTTTGAAAGCAACGTAAAAGCCAATGACAATTGCGACAATAACAACGATAAAAGGTGCATAGAAAATTATAAAGTTTCCCATTTGGCTTTTCCTCCTTTAAGCATGATGGTCTTCTTTCCCTCGAACATAATCTTTATCAAACAGAAACAGTTTAAATACTAAATATAGAGATGGTATTAACAATAATAATCCCAACACAAATGCAATTACCAAAGAGATAGCCATCGTTTCATTTGTAAATGAATCATAAATCGTTAGGTGCGGATACAAAAGGTATGGATAATGTGAAATGCCATAACCGAAGAATGCAAATGCAAATTGACCGATTAACAGCCATACTGCAACACCATAATGACGTCTCATCAAAAGAATAATAATGGTAATAACGAACATTACAGCTGAGATTCCAAATAAGTACCAAAAGTCAATCATTCTGTCGAAATGAATGACATTATGTTTCCGCAGCTCTACCATAATCCCGATAACAGAAATGGCTAATGGTATTGACCAAATAAGTGCATACTTTCGTAATAAGTTGGTTGCTTCTCGATCTCCTGCCTTATTTGCATACCATGTAAGAAACGTTGCTGAAATATAAAGAACTGCTGCCAACGCTAACAAAACGATACTCCATGTAAGAGAACTAGTGAATAATGCAGCATAATCGAGCACTGGATTATCGTCAATAATAGTGATAAATCCACCTTCAGAAATTGCTAATACAACGGACAATGCCGCTGGTATTAATAAACCTGCCAAACCGTACATAAATGAATATCCTTTATGTCCCCTTGATCCATACGATTCAAATGCATAGTAACTTCCCCGAATCGCAAGTAAACCAAGTGCGATACTGACTGGAACCAATAAAGTCGTACCATAGAAATAAGCAGTTCTCGGGAAGAATCCTACAATACCTACAAAGAAAAAGACTAAAAACACATTAGTAATTTCCCAAACAGGTGATAAATAACGCTGGATAATAACTGTTAAAATACGTTTTTTTCCAACTAACAAGCTATATGCGTTAAAAAACCCTGCTCCAAAATCTATGGAAGCAATTATCAAATAGCCAAATAAAAACAACCATAATACAGAAACGCCTAGCACTTCTAAACTCATGAAATACCACCACCCTTTTCAGCATGACGATCAGCGATTTCTCGTTCAATTGGATTTCTTTTGAACATTCGCCGAAGTACTACAACACTACCGATTCCTAGTATTAAGTAAATCAAACAGAATAGAAGTAACATTAAATCTACGTGCTGACTTGATGTTGCTGCCTCTGCTACCTTCATATAGCGAACTAAAATCCATGGCTGACGTCCAACTTCAGCTAACCACCAGCCTGCTTCTATCGCAATCATGGATAATGGCCCACCAGCAACAATCACCCACCTGAACCACTTGCTGTGTATAAATCGCCATCTTCGCAACTTTCCAATAACATAAATAGCCGATACACCAACCATAAAGAAGCCAATTGTGACCATTAAGTCAAATAAGAAATGAATATATAGTGGTGGGGTTTCATCCTCAGGGAATTCGTTTAATCCAGTTACTTCTGCAAACGGATTATTATGCGCTAAAAGACTCAATGCATATGGAATACGAATCGCATATTTAACATCTTCACCATCTCGGATACCGAAGACTAAAAGGGATGCGCCCTTTTCCGTTTCAAAATGCCACTCTGCAGCCGCTAATTTCTCTGGTTGATACGCTACTAAATACTTTGCAGAAAAATCACCAACAACTGCTGTACCGATTGAAAATACTAACCCAAGTTTCATAAATAAGTACAAAGACTTTTTATAATATATATGTTTAGAGCCTTTTAACATTCTAAAAGCAGCAATGGCAGCTAGTACAAATGCCGATGTCATATAAGCCGTTAATAAAACATGCCCAACCTTTGTAGGCATTGCTGGGTTAAACATTGCAACAATCGGTTGAATATTGACGATCTGTCCATCAACTACTTCAAATCCTCGTGGCGCATTCATAAACGCATTCACCATTGTGATAAAAACAGCAGACATGGAAGCACCGACCGCAACAGGGATTAACAATAAAAAATGTTTCTTTTGGTTTTCAAAGCGATCCCATGTATATAAGTAAATCCCTAAAAAGATAGCTTCAAAAAAGAATGCAAATGTTTCCATAAACAGTGGCAATGCAATAACATTACCCGCAAGCTGCATAAAGTTTGGCCATAGAAGGGAAAGTTGCAAACCAATTGCTGTACCAGTTACTACGCCAACTGCTACAGTGATTACAAATCCTCTAGCTATTCGTCTAGCGAGTAAAATATAATGCTCATCATTCTTTTTTATACCGATCCATTGAGCAATCATTATCATAAGCGGAACACCAACACCAATGGTTGCGTAAATAATATGAAATGTTAGCGTCAATTCTGTTAATAGTCGGCTAAAAAATACCGCATTATCATTAACCATTTTTCAAACCTCCTTAATGTCCAATAACTCTTCCTAAAATGGATATCAACATGATGATTGCAACTATAAAACTAGTCCAAATCAACACTCTTTCTTGCTTTTTATACACACCATTCTCTCCTTTGTTAATTCACATAGTACATAGTCAGTTCATCTCCTATTTCGAAAAAATAAAAAACTACCTTTTTGTTCCATGACTAAATTACACTTCAAATGTTTAAACAAAAATAACCTTAACGTGGTAGTATTCTTACTTATTTTTATATAGAATGCCGTAGCAAAATTACACATAGTAGTAATATGTGCAATGCTTTGATAGATAATGCATATAATTGTCAAATACATAATCATTTCATCTATGATGGTATAAAAAAATACTTCATAAAAAATTAATGCAATCACAAGTATCGTATTTAAACACAAAAAAAGACTAGAAAGTATTAACGTAAACACTTTCTAGCCTTTTCTTTTTATCATTCATCTTTTAAGCTTGTATACGATCAATTTCGCGTATATCATTTATTGGCACAAACAACTCAATATGGCGTTTTAAGTTTTTAAACTCAGCTGGCACATTGCCTCCATATTCACCATCCAAGTTCAATTGTACTTTTTCATCTGATGTGACTTTTATCTGACTAGCTTTAGCATAAATTAAATGGGAATCTTTCATATGCTCGCCTCGAATTGCAAGGGATACAATTTTTACAAAATCAGCGATATTGCATTTTTTTAAGATAAAGATGGAGAATAACCCATCATTTAAACTTGCATCTGGAGCAAGTTTTTCAAACCCTCCAACGGAATTCGTCAAGGCAATCAGAAACATCATAGCTTCATCATCAAAGACTTCTCCATCATACTCAATACGCATTTTAGTCGCTTTAATAGATGGTAACATTTCAATGCCTTTTAAATAATACGCTAACTGGCCTAAAACTGTTTTTAGCTTACTAGGCACTTCGTATGTTAGCTCGGTGATTCTTCCTCCACCTGCAATGTTGATAAAATAACGATCATTTACTCGACCAACGTCGACAGGGATGCTATCTCCAGCAATGATAATATCAACTGCACGATCAATATCACGAGGAATATGCACTGCACGTGCAAAGTCATTTGTAGTTCCCATAGGAATTAAACCAATCTTTGGTCGACGTTCAAACTCACTAACTCCCGCAACGACCTCATTTAAAGTACCGTCTCCACCAACAGCAATGATAATGTCAAATTCTCTTTTAACTGCTTCTTTGGCAGCAGTAGTTGCATCTCCCGCACATGTTGTCGCATGACAAGATGTTTCGTAACCTGCAACTTCTAGCTTAGCTAATACTTCAGGCAAGTGCTTTTTAAAAATCTCACGTCCTGAAGTAGGGTTATAAATGATACGTGCTCGCTTCATTTTTTTACCTTCCTACTTTAGTTATTCTAATATCTAATATATGATAACGAATTCCTCAGGTAATAGTTTCGGAGTGTTTTGCTTTTATTAGATACTTTCCTTTTATCTAACATCCTAAATTAAAACAAGAAGAAAACAAGCTGTCTCGTTTCATTATTACAGAGGCAGCCACTTAAAAGAATTCGTTCAATTTATGAACCTTTATATATTTTATACCGAAATAGACATGTTCTGCAAATCTTTCCATTACGCAAGTGCTAATATGAGTGCTCGACTAATATCTTCATAAACCCAACCCCAGAATTGGTCATTTGTCGCATTTTCCTTTGTAATCTTTGAGAATAAGTCCTTTTGCTTCTTTGCAAATGTTGGATCATCTTGTGCTGGCAATTTACTTTTTTCCTTCAACACATATTCTTGAAGTTGTGGTGCACGTGGTCCCCATTTACCAATTACCTTTTCTTGATCATTTAAAAACAGATAAATTGGAATTGAGCGACCGCCATTTGTCAAATACCGATCCATCAGTTCTAAATTCTGATCCCGGAATACTACTCTGACATCTATATTCGCTACTTCTGCAATACGGCGAAGAATTGCATTATTCATCATCGCATCGCCACACCAATCTTCCGTAACAACTAAAATATGGGGGTTTCTTTCACTTAATAACGAAATAAAATCTTCATCTTGAGGAAATTCAAAACTATTATAAACATTAAAACAATCATCTTTGTGTACTGTCATTTGTTCCATATAATCTTCAATTGGCATACCTTCACTAAAATATTGTTGTTCTGTTTTCATATTCTATCCCTCCTGCTAATAGTGTAATCGGTTCCAATTTTTTTCGCAAAAAAACAATGTTAGAGTGAGAAAATTCGTTCATTTGTCTATTATTCATAAATTCTGTAATATTATTCATTGGATAAAGAAAGGATGGAATTCATTGAATGTACAAATTCTTTTAAAGGGTCATAACTTTTTGTTTTTTGGCTTATTAGCTCTATTCATTCCCTTTTTACCTGTATTTTTAAAAGGACAGGGTCTGTCAACGAGCGATGTGGGGCTTATTATAGGTGCAGGTGGTTTTGTTACAATCATTGCTCAACCTTTATGGGGAATGATAAGTGATAAAACGAAAACATTGAGAAAGGTTATGCTTTTTTTAATCTTCACTACTGCTATAAGTGGCTTTATCTTATTCAATATGAGCAGCTTTTGGGGACTAGTTATTATTGCCATGCTCGTTTACTTTTTCTTAATGCCACTAGATCCGTTGACGGAAAGCTTAAATTATACAATGACAGAAGCAGCTGGAACTAGTTACGGATCTGTACGTACATATGGAGCACTCGGTTATGCAGTCTTATCGTTAGTTGTAGGCTATGTGATGAAATGGTTTGGTATGAATAGTATTTCAATACTATTTGTGATTTTAGGTATCATTTGCTTCATCATCATGTGGAAGCTTCCTGATTCCCCAACCTCCTCAACTCCAGTAACAATTGACGGCTTGAAGAAACTCTTAACCAATAAAGAAATGATATTGTTTTTACTATTGATTTTTACTAGTTCTATCCCAGCACGTATGAATGATACTTTTCTAGGAATTCATATTGATGCATTAGGTGGCGATACTTCTCTTGTTGGGATTGCATTTTTTATCTCTGCGGCTTCTGAGATTGTCGTCTTTGCCTTAAGCTATTTATGGTTGCGTCAAGGAAAAGAATTACTCATTATCACAATTGCAATCTTTTGCTATGCACTTCGCTTTTTCTTATCAGGTTTAGTTGATAGCCCCGTGTTGCTAGCAATTATTCAAACTCTACAAATGCTGACATTTCCAATCTATTACACAGCTGCAATTCAGTATTTGTATCAAATTGTCCCTCGTGAATGGCGAGCAACCGGACAAACTGTTTTAGCATTATTGTTCTTTGGAATTTCGGGAATTATTTCTTCATCAGTTGGAGGATTTCTTTACAATGTTTTTGGTGGACATGTTTTCTATTACACCATCTCTGCTATTTCCTTTTTCTCTGGAATATTCGGATTCATATTACTAATCCAACATAGTAAAAAGACTTCTATATCATAATGAAATACACTTATTAACATAAAAAAATAGAGTCAACAAATTCTAAAATTTGTCGGCTCTATTTTTTTGTTATTTTAAATTATCTTTTTTGAATTTCTTCTAAAAGAAGTTTGTTGACCATTTGTGGGTTAGCTTGTCCACGAGTTGCTTTCATAATTTGACCAACTAGGAAGCCAATTGCACGGTCTTTACCATTTTTGAAGTCTTCGATTGATTGAGCGTTGTTATCAAGTACTTCTGTAACCATTTTAAGAAGTGCGCCTTCGTCAGAGATTTGAACAAGACCTTTTTCTTTAACGATTTTTTCAGCATCTCCACCGTTTGTCACAAGTTCTTTGAATACTTTTTTCGCAATCTTAGAAGAAATTGTGCCAGCAGAGATCAATTTAATCATACCGCCAAGACCTTCAGGAGTAAGTGCTGTTTCTGAAAGTTCTTTTTGTTCAGCATTTAAGTAAGCTGAAACTTCACCCATTAACCAGTTAGATGATAGTTTTGCATCTGCACCTGTTGCTACAGTTGCTTCGAAGAAATCAGCAGTTTCTTTTGAAAGTGTTAATACATGAGCATCATAAGCTGGTAGACCGAACTCTGCTACATAACGTTCTTTACGAGCATCAGGAAGTTCTGGAATAAGCGCTTTTTCGCGTTCTAACCATTCATCATCGATAACAATATCAACTAAGTCCGGTTCTGGGAAGTAACGATAATCATCTGTTCCTTCTTTAACACGCATTAGGATTGTTTTACCTGTTTTTTCATCGAAACGACGAGTTTCTTGTTTAATTTCGCCACCAGCATTTAATACAGCTGCTTGACGTTGTTCTTCATATTCAAGACCTTTACGTACAAAACTGAAAGAGTTTAAGTTTTTAAGTTCTGTTTTAACACCAAATTCTTTTTGACCATAAGGACGAATAGAAATGTTGGCATCACAACGTAATGATCCTTCTTCCATACGTACGTCTGAAACGCCTGTATATTGAATAATTGCTTTTAGTTTTTCAAGGTATGCATATGCTTCTTCAGGAGTACGCATATCTGGTTCTGATACGATTTCAACTAAAGGTGTACCTTGACGGTTGTAATCGACTAATGAAGAGTTTTTACCATGGAATAGTTTACCTGCATCTTCTTCCATATGGATACGAGTAATACCGATACGTTTCTTTTCACCGTTAACTTCGATTTCAATCCAACCATTTTCTCCAATTGGTTTATCAAATTGTGAAATTTGATATGCTTTCGGATTATCAGGATAGAAATAGTTTTTACGGTCAAATTTAGTATGTTGGTTGATGTGCATATTTAGCGCTAATGCTGCACGCATACCATAGTTGACTACTTCTTTGTTTACTACAGGAAGAACCCCAGGGTAACCAAGGTCAATAACAGAAGTGTTTGTATTTGGTTCTGAACCAAATTGGTTTGGAGATGGAGAGAAAATTTTAGATTTTGTTTTCAACTCAACGTGTACTTCTAAACCAATGACTGTTTCGTAGTTCATATTATTTTACCTCCCAAGTTTGAGGTGTTTTTTCGTGGAAGTCTGTAGCACGTTCAAATGCATCTGCTACACGGTATACTGTGCCTTCCTCGAAGTATTTACCAATGATTTGTAAACCAACTGGTAGACCATTATCAAAACCACATGGAATTGAAATAGCCGGAACACCAGCAAGGTTGATAGGAACAGTTAAGATATCATTTGCATAAACCGTCATCGGATCATCAATGTTTTCACCAAGTTTAAATGCAGTAGTTGGAGTTGTTGGTCCAACGATGACATCATATTCTTCAAAGACTTTATCAAAGTCTTGTTTGATCAATGTACGAACTTGTTGTGCTTTTTTGTAGTAAGCATCGTAAGTACCTGCAGATAATGAATAAGTACCTAGCATGATACGACGTTTTACTTCATCGCCAAAACCTTCCGCACGTGTTTTTGTATAAAGTTCATCTAAGTTAGCTGCTTCTGCACGATAACCATAACGGATACCATCGAAACGAGATAGGTTAGATGATGCTTCAGATGAAGATAAGATATAGTAAGCAGCTAGAGCATATTTAGAGTGAGGAAGAGATACTTCATCAACTGTTGCACCTAGTTCTTTTAGTTTTTCGATAGAAGCTAGGATTACAGAACGAACGCCTTCATTTACACCTTCTGCTAAATATTCTTTTGGTACAGCAACTTTTAAACCTTTAATGTCGCCAGTTAATTGGTCTACATAGTGAGGTACTTCTACGTTTGCTGAAGTTGAATCGTGTTCATCAACGCCTGCAATTGCTTCAAGGATTAAAGCGTTATCGCGTACGTTACGAGTGATTGGTCCAATTTGGTCTAGAGATGATGCAAATGCAACTAAACCATAACGAGATACACGACCATATGTTGGTTTCATCCCAACTACGCCGCAATATGCAGCTGGTTGACGGATCGAACCACCTGTATCTGAACCTAATGAGAATGGTACTTCTCCTGCTGATACTGCTGCTGCTGAACCACCTGAAGAGCCACCAGGTACATGGGCAAAGTTCCAAGGATTGTGAACAGGTTTAATCGCAGAGTTTTCATTTGCTGAACCCATTGCAAATTCATCCATGTTCAATTTACCGATTGTAACCATACCAGCTTCTTTTAGTTTTTCTACAACTGTTGCATTGTAAATTGGATTGAAGCCTTCTAGAATTTTAGAAGCACATGTTGTTTCTAAGCCTTCTGTTACGATATTATCTTTGACCCCAATTGGTAAACCATAAAGTGGACCACGATTTTCAAAAGGTACTTCTTCCATTTCTTTTGCTTGTGCTAAAGCGTTTTCTTTGTTTAATGCTAAAAATGCACCTACTTCGTCATCAACTGCATCAATGCGATTGTAAGCTTCTTGAGTTAAGTCAGCGATTGTAATTTCTTTGCTATGTAGTAGCTCTTGTAATTCTGCCGCTGATTTTTTGAATAGTGACATGGTTGTCCCTCCTTACTATTATTCTGTAATGATTGGTGGTACTTTGACTAAGCCATCTTGTTGTTCTTTGACGTTTTTCATCATAACTTCGCGATCTAAACCTTTAACTGCTACATCTTCGCGTAAGACATTTACTAATGGTAATACGTGAGTTGTAGGTTCTACGTTTGTTGTATCTAGTTCGTTTAATTGTTCAGCGAAGTCAGTAATTGCACCTAGTTGAGCTGCAAATTTTTCAGCTTCTTCTTCTGTAATTGCAAGACGAGCAAGATTTGCTACGTGCTTAACTTCTTCTTTTGAAAGTTTTGCCATTTTTCACACCTCCGAAATCAATAACCATACCGATAATAATATCATTGTTCTAAAGAAATGCGCAAGATACTGTTACTAACTAAAGCGCGTTTGAACACTTGAAACCAAAGGGTTTGGTATACTTCACATTGAAAATGTTGCCTAATTTCCATTATATCTAAATTTTAATAAGAAAATTGGCACTTTAAAAAAAATACAATTTATCGACATAAACAAGTTCCTGCCACATATTAAAAATAAAAAGTTGACCACCAATCATAATTCTTTGGTAGCCAACTTTTTTATCTATTTATTATAAATATGGACATATGGTTCATTTGAATTTGCTTCTTTTACAACTAATGCTTCTGGGCCATTCACTGATGTAACGTTTACTTCTATTTGAAGACCTTTAGGGAATTGATCCATTACTTCACCAGACATATATTGTGTGAAACCGATAATTTCAGAAGTACCATAAAACTTAATAGGAATTTCGATTTTTAGTTTTTGAATCTTATTATTTTGATAGAATCCTGTTCCTACGATATTAGTATAATTAGAAAAATACTTATCAATATCGTGTTTAAAATTAGTGAAGTTTTCGTTTATATCACGGTATTGATTGTTCGTATCACTTGTTGGGAAAAGTACGTATTTTTCATTTATATTTTTCCAATCTTTTATCGTCGCACTACCCTGATCAACGTCAGTATAAGCAAAGTATGTACCTGGTACAATGGATGAACGACTTAGTTGTTTAAATAATCCAATTGTAATCGGTACTTCAGCTAATCCATCGATTTGACGTAATCGTTTCACGACTTGTTTAGCTATTTTCTTACCTTCAGTTTCTAATTTAGATTGCGGAATATCTTCCTCATAAGTGGCACCGTACTGTTCTTTTTGGTAATAGTAAACAGAATTCAAAGCTAGTCCGATTGAAATACCTGCTAGTTTGACTTTGTTTTTACCTGTTTCTTGTAAATAATTTTGTTCGACGATATGAGCCAAATAGATTGGTGCATTCTTTGCACGTTCTGTTGGTGTCATATTTTTTGTTGTTCTTGGGTTTAGCCCAGCAGGATCTTGGTTACTTCTCGATAACCACGAAGTGACTGTATCCTTATCTAAATATTGTCCTTCTTGGAAGTAATATTTGGATGGATCAAAAGCTTGTTGAGATAAACGTAATAGACCGCTTTCGGCCTCTTTTACATCATATTTTGTATTAATGTTTGAAACAATCAAACCTCTACTTGCACTTTCTTTATATGGTAAAAGTGTACGGTAATATTGGTCATCAATTTGCATACTAGGAATAATTGTTGTTTCTTCTTTATTTTTGGATTGGTTTGTTTGTACGACTGTTGAATCTTTTGATAAAGAAGGTAAACTACAGCCCGCTAGCATAGCTGTTACAACCATTGCTGGTAATAAGCGACGGTTCATAGTCTTGAAAGCTCCTTTACTCAGTTAGTTCTGCAATAAGGCGGTCTTCATTCCACACTTCTATACCAAGTTGTTCGGCCTTTGTGAGTTTTGAGCCTGCCTCTGCTCCGGCAATGACAAGGTCAGTCTTTTTACTTACACTACCTGTCACCTTTCCACCTAGTTCTTCTATTTTCGCCTTTGCTTCTTCACGTGTCAATTGTTCTAATTTACCAGTTAACACAATTGTTTTGCCTACAAATGCACTTACGATTTCTTCTGCATTTACTTTTTTGCCTAAGTATTTCATATTTACGCCAACTTCACGTAAACGTGCTATTAATGCCTGCACATCTTCACTATCGAAATAGGAAACAATGGAGTCTGCCATTTTTTCACCAATTTCAAATACATTGATCAGTTCTTCTTCTGTTACTGACATTAAACGATCTATCGTTTCGAACTCTTCAGCAATAAGTTTTGCAGCCTTAGCTCCTACATGGCGAATTCCTAAACCGAATAATAATCTTTCCAAAGAGTTCTTTTTAGATTCCTCAATGGCATTTACTAAGTTTGTAGCTGATTTTTCACCCATGCGCTCCAATTGAACAAGTTCTTCTACCTTTAAGTGATATAAATCAGAAACGTCTTTGACAAGTTCTGATTTTAATAATTGTTCAACAACCTTTTCCCCACAGCCATCAATATTCATCGCATTGCGGGAAACAAAATGCGCCATTCCTTCTGAGATTTGAGCGAAACATTGCGGATTAACACAACGTAATGCCACTTCGCCTTCTATACGAACTAATTCGCTTTCACATACAGGACAGTGCGTAGGCATGGCAAACGGTTCACTATCGTCACTACGTTGGTCGAATAATACAGACACAACTTCTGGAATAATATCTCCAGCCTTACGAATAATGACTTTGTCCCCTATACGGATATCTTTTTCACGGATAATATCTTCATTGTGCAGTGTGGCACGTTGTACAGTAGTTCCTGCAACTTGTACAGGTTCTAAAATAGCTGTTGGTGTAACAACACCAGTACGTCCAACTGTTAGATCAATATCTAATACCTTTGTCACAACTTCTTCAGCCGGGAATTTATAAGCAATTGACCATCGAGGGACTTTCACTGTATTTCCCAGTTCTGCTTGTTGAGCATAGCGATCAACTTTAATGACAATACCATCGATTTCATACGGTAATGTTGGTCGCTTTTCAGTCCATTCATCGATATAAGCCATCACTTCTTTTATATTTGCGCACTTACGACGTTCATGATTGGTTTGGAAACCTAAATGATCCATATAATCTAAAGCTTCACTATGACTTGTTAAACCATATGCTTCACCACTTCCACCTACCGCATAGATAAACGTCGCTAAGTTCCTGCTTGCAGCAATTTTAGAATCTAGTTGACGTAAAGATCCAGCTGCAGCATTTCGTGGATTTGCAAATAGCTCTTCTCCGTTTTCTGCACGAGCCTTATTTAAATTGGTGAAAGAACGTTTTGGCATATAACATTCCCCACGTGCTTCAATCGTGACAGGCTCAGTTAAACGTAATGGTACAGAGTGTACTGTTTTTAGATTTTCTGTAATATCTTCGCCAATCGTCCCATTTCCTCGTGTAGAGCCTTGAACAAATAATCCATTTTCATACCGTAGTGAAATAGCTAAGCCGTCGATTTTTAACTCACACACATAAGAGAAGTGATCACCAATAACTGATCTAACTCGGCGATCAAAATCATTCAAATCGCCTTCATTGAAAGTATTTCCTAAACTCAACATAGGATATTGATGTGTCACCTTTTGGAAGCCAGAAAGGATTTCACCGCCCACTCGTTGTGTAGGGGAATCAGGGTAGATTAAATCCGGATTTTCCTTTTCAATAGCAATTAGTTCATGTAGAAGTTGATCGTATATTGCATCTGGTACAACCGGATTATCTAATACATAATAGGCATGTCCATATTCATGAAGAAGCTTATTTAACTCTGCTACACGCTTTTCCAATTGAATTCTATCCATTTGTTTTCCTCCATTATGCTTAGACTTTTTCGATTGGAGCGAATTTCGCTAATAATCGTTTAATACCAGTTGGACTTGGGAAAGCAATATCTAATTCGGTATTTTCTCCCTCTCCTCTGACAGCAACCACTGTGCCAATCCCCCATTTTTTATGGGCAGCTTTGTCTCCTGCCTTCCAACCGATTTGATCGCCACCTGTTTGTTTATACGTTGACGTAATAACTGTTTTATGTGTTTGCGGCGCAACATATCCAGATGTACGACGATTCGATGAACTAAAGTAATTATTCCTTGAAGAATGCTCATTTGTAGAAACTTCTTCTAAAATTTCTGTGCCTATTTCTTGTAAGAATCTTGATGGACGATTAAAACTACTACGTCCAAAAATCGTACGTGATTGAGCACATGTCAAATATAATCGTTGTTCTGCTCGCGTAATTCCTACATAACACAAACGTCTTTCTTCTTCCATTTCATCTTCATCTTGGAGTGAACGAGAGTGTGGAAAAATATTTTCTTCCATGCCGATGATAAAAACAACCGGGAACTCTAAGCCTTTTGCAGAGTGCATTGTCATTAAGACAATAGAACCTTTGGATTCATCTTCTTTATCCAGTGTATCAATATCTGCTATTAATGCTAAGTCTGTCAAAAATGCTATTAATGATTTATCATCACTTTGTTCTTCAAATGCTTTTGTAACTGTTAGGAATTCATCAATATTTTCTAGTCGGCTTTCTGCTTCGATTGTTTTTTCATTTTTTAACATCGTACGATATCCGGTTTTATCCAGTACTTCTTCTACTAATTCTGTAACAGACATATACTCTTGCATTTTAGTAAAGTTAGAAATCATTGTATGGAAGGCTGCTGCGGCATTTGTTGCTCTTGCAGATAACCCCATAAAGTCTACTTCATTTAATGCATCGAAGATCGAGCGATCCTGATCAATTGCATACTGAGCCATACGTTCAAATGATGTTGCACCAATGCTTCGTTTTGGTTCATTGATAATACGTGCTAATGATAAATCATCATCATTATTGGCTATTAACCGTAGATATGCGAGTAAATCTTTAATCTCCTTACGGTCATAGAACTTTGTTCCACCAACAATGGTGTAACCCATATTCGATTTCACTAGCATTTCTTCCATCACACGTGACTGAGCATTCGTACGATATAAAATAGCAAAATCATCCAACTGTCGATGTTCTGTCTCCATCAATTCTTGAATAGTCTTCACCACATATTGTGCCTCTTGCTTTTCATCATATGAACGGTAAACAAAAATTTTATCGCCCTCTTCGTTATCCGTTCGAAGCTCTTTAGGGTAACGACTAGCGTTATTCTTTATGACGTCATTTGCTGCTTGTAAGATGCGAGAAGTTGAACGATAATTTTGTTCCAACATGATAACTTTTGCTTTCGGATAATCTTTTTCAAAAGATAATATATTTTGGATATCTGCACCACGCCAACGATAAATTGATTGGTCAGAATCCCCTACTACACAAATATTTTCGAATTTTTTCGCCAACATTTTCACAAGACGATATTGTGAATGGTTCGTATCTTGGTATTCATCAACATGAATATATTGGAATCGATTTTGATAGTATTCTAAAACATCAGGTACTTCTTCAAATAAGCGAATTGTTTGCATGATTAAATCATCAAAATCTAAGCTTTGGTTTTTCCGTAAACGCTTTTGGTAGTTTTCATATACTTGTGCCACCGTACGTTCATATGGATTTGCCTCATTTACTTGTTGTTGATAAGTTTTAACATCTACGCATTCGTTTTTTGCAGAACTAATTGCATTTAACATTGAACGTGGATCAAAACGTTTTGAATCAATATTCAACTCTTTCAAAGCGTTTTTAATGACTGTTAACTGATCAGATGTATCTAAAATCGAAAAGTTTTTGTTAAAACCAATTCGATCAATATCACGGCGTAATATTCTTACACACATAGAGTGGAATGTTGAAACCCACATGCGTTCTCCTGTACCATTACCTAGCAGTCCATCGATTCGTTCTCGCATTTCGCGTGCTGCTTTGTTCGTAAATGTAATAGCTAAGATTTTAGAAGGATATACTTGTTTTTCTATAACTAAATACGCGATTCGATGTGTTAAAACACGCGTTTTACCAGAGCCTGCACCTGCCATTATAAGTAGTGGCCCTTCTGTCGTTTTGACAGCTTCTTCTTGTTCTTTGTTCATACCTTTTAATAAATTCTTCGTAAGCTGTTCCATAACGCACCACCTTATACAAACATTTGTTCTAATTATACTCTATTATAATTTTTCTTTCACTGATTTTACTGCTAATACTGTTTTTAAGGCTGTTTTAATATTGTCATAAATGACATTACCAATAACAACTGTATCTGCATGTTCTGCCATCTCTTCAGCTTGAGCTATTGAAGTAATGCCCCCACCATAAATGAGTTGTGTTTGTTCAAGTTCTTGACTAACCGTTTTAACTAATTCTGGGTCACCATATGTGCCGCTATATTCCATATAAAAAGCCGGTAGTCTAAAGAACTTTTCAGCCAATCTTGCATATGCAATCACATCATCAACATCTAAATCTGTTTTTGCATTCGACACTTTAGCTGCCTTACAATCACTGTTTAAAATGCAGTATCCTTCTGCAATTAGTTCATCCCAAACCATTACATCACCAAATGCCTTAATAGCTTCGTGATGTAAATCTTTTACCCAAGTTGTATCATCGCTATTTAATACTGTAGGGATTAAATAATAATCGTAACCTGGTATAACTGATTCTAAATTAGAAATTTCCAATGCCACAGGAACTGTAAAACGACGAATACGAGCTAATAAATCAAGAACTCCATCAATTGTTACATCGTCGGTTCCTCCTACTATAATGGCATCTGTTCCTGATTCACACAATGCTTCAAGGTCTTCATCTGATATTTCTTTTGCCGGATCTACTTTGAACACATGCTGCCAATTTTTTATCTCCATACATTCCCCACCTAACTATATTTCTGTCTCTTAACAGTATACACAAAACATCCCTTTAGCTACTATTAGCGAAATAGTTTATCATCTTAAAACGGAAAAAACTGAACAGAATCTGTTCAGTTTCTTAATCCTTATGTTCGTACATTCAAAAGTTGGTCTTATTTAGGAGCTTGGAAAGGCTTTTCGTCTGGATAAAGACGTCCCAACATCTCATCATAAGTATCATTTCCATAATCAAAACATCTGCGTACACGAGAAATTGTTGCAGTAGATGCACCTGTTTCTTTTTTTATCGTTTCATAAGTTTTTTTCAAACGTAATAAATGCGCCACTTCAAAACGTTGCGCTAATGATTGAATTTCACTGATTGTACATAAATCGTCAAAGAACTTATAACATTCTTCTATATTATTTAATTCTAATACAGCTTTAAATAGTTGGTCTGTTTGATGGCCTTTTATTTTCTCAATTTGCATTACCATTTCCTCCTTCCTATTTGGGTTCCTAGCGATTTAGTCCAGGATTGGAAGGTTTAAGTTGATCCCATGATGGACAAAACATACACAAATGTTGCATGTTTTTAAGTTCGCCGCTTCCCTTAAACATCGATATCTTATCATAAACATTTTACCATCATGTAGATGTGAATTTCAATTTAATGCTTTAAAGCACTACTATCTCATTACAGACGGAAATAGGACCTTTTTCTTCATCACATCGAAAATGCCTCTTTGTGTAATTCGAATATATGGTAAATGTGTAGATTGCAAAAATAGTAACGTATAAATCGCATCTCCATGTGGATATCCTCGTTCTGCTAATGCAACTTTTAGTGCCTTTTCTTGCTCAATTAGCTTTTCTAGAGGTTCAGCTGAAAGTCCTCCACCAATTGGTAACGGCAAGCGTTCGACGACCTCACCATTTTCAACAATGACAATTCCGCCATCCATCTCTTTCATCACGCGGAATGCCTGTAACATTGCCTGAATATCTTTCCCTATTAATATGATATCCCCAGTGCAAGAATACGAAGATGCAAAGCCTTGTAGTTTATTTGCGAAACCTTTAATCAATGTATTAACGCGCCATTTTCCTTGACGATCGATCAACATTAAATAACATTCATCATGCTCTTCACTTAAATGTCCATCATTAGTATGCACAGATACTTTGTACGGTTTTGTAATCACATCATTTACCATTTCTATTCCGAATGGCATTGAAAACTGACAGTCTTCTTCTGTAATATCAAAATCAATATCTAAAGAACCTAATGCAGAAAAATCAGTACCATCCAAAGATTGTACCTTTTTACCATCACGTTTTAGCCATACGCCTTTTGATAAAACACTTAAAGGTACTGGATGATATTCATCTTGTAATATATTCAATGTTGCATAGCGGCCTGTTGCTATAAAGCCATGAAGATCAGTCATATTGTAATAACGAGCGACATTATATGCTGCCATTTGATACGCATCAATCGGATTAACACCCGCATCTAGTGCGATTTGGATACATTGATCCATTAGCCCGTTTTCATAAAATGATGGAGTTGCTCCATCTGTTGTCATCATCAAATGATCAAAAATATCTAAATCTTTATCTAAAATTTCTTTTAGAAGATTTGGTAAATCAGGGCGTATTGAAGAATGTCTCAATGTAACAGCATAACCATGAAGTATTCTATTCTCTACTTCTTCTAGTGTCATAGATTCATGATCCCCATCTGTTCCAAACAATTTCATACGCGCTAAAGTACGAGAAGATGCTCCAGGTAAATGTCCTTCAATCTTCTTACCATATGACTTTGCCACTTGTAACCAATAAAGCATCTGATCATCACCAGCTATTAATCTTGGCCAGCCTGTTAACTCTCCTCCTAATAACACATCCCGACGTTCCAACCATTCATGGATAGATGTAGTTGTAAATAAGTCATGTTCATGAAGTAATTCTGTTTGTGAATCGAATCGAGCCCACCAATAATATGAAAATGGTAATTGTTTTAGTTGGTCTAAAATTGAAAACGCTTTCTTGTTGCTGATTTTTAAAAAGAATGTCATGTTGTCTGAGAAGAATGTAGTTGTTCCTAGTTGAGCAGAATAATCCGCTAATGATTGGGGATTATAAAGTTGAAATGGATGTACATGTGGTTCGATATAGCCTGGAACAATTGTTTGTCCCTTCACATTTACGATTTCTGTTCCTTTTGTATTTGCTGGCATTTTAGGACCTGCATAGACTATGCGATCTTCTAAAATCCAAATATTTCCCTGCATCCATCGTTTATACATGCTATGTAAATAACGTGCATTCGTTAACACAATGCTGGGTGCAATTTTACCATCTATAACAGCAATTTGCTGTCTAATTTCTCCAATTTTCCACGCTGGATCAATCATTTCATCCATCTCCTTTCTTAAAAGTGTGCGCTTTTTTGGCACGATTATTTTATAAATGAAAATTTCTATTTAGATGTTTTTATTATATTTTATATCGTATCATAGCACTTTGAGAAAGCCAAGTAAACAAGTAAGTTTTAATATTATTTACAAACTGGAGGTTGAGTAGATGGCTTTAGAAGAAAACTTAAGTGCAAAAGGTGCTTTTACTCGATTTGCTTGTGGTGCTACTTGTACAGCTCTAGGTATTAGCAAGCTTGTACGTAAACCTGATTGTTTAAAGGGAAGAGCTCTAATCATTTTTGGAGCGATGAAAATGGCAGAAGGTATTTCAAAATATTGCCCTACAAAGGCTGTATTAAATAATTCTATTTCTTCACTTTTGAGCGAAATGCAGACAGGACTCTCTGGCATGGCTTCAGTAGCAGGTGCAGGTTCTGGATCAAGTTCTAAATCCGGTTCAAGCTCAAGCTCTAATTCTGGTTCAAGCTCTGGTTTTGGATCTAGCTCTAATTCTTCTAGTTCCGGTTCTGGATCAAATTCTAGTTCTGGTATGGATTCTACACTTAGTGCAGTAGCTTCTGCTGTAATGGGAGGAGCTGGAACATCCTCTGGGAATAATCCATTGTCTGGTGTTACGCAAATTGTAAAAGACATAACAAACTCTGCTATGTCAAACACTTCAGGTAATTCCCAACAACAAAACAAGCAGCAAGCTAATTCTCAAAACAACTCCCAACAGTCTTCTGCTTCTAGCCAGAAAACAAATTCTAGCCAACAAGCTAGCTCTGGTCAACAAAACAAGCAAAATCAACAGGCTAATTCCGGCCAAAACAAATCAAACCAAAACCAGCAGCCTAATTCTAACCAGCAATCCAAATCAAAAGGAACGACAGGACAATCGTAAAGTGAACTGCCCGAAGTTAATTCGGGCAGTTTTTTAAACTTTTCTTTTAAGTATGAGACGAGGAGTATCTATATTCCATCGGGATTTGGTTTAATGTTTTAAAATATCATTTTCCAATATCCCATTTTATATAACATTCTTATCGAACACTTTCTTCTTTTAAGGTTCTCCATCCAATATCTTTGCGATAGAAAAATCCATTCCAATCTTCCTTCGCTAATCCCTGATAAACGATTTGTTGAGCTTCTTTTAATGATGATGCTTTTGCTGCTACTAGTAATACACGACCACCATTCCCTATATATTGGTCATCTTGTCCTTTAGTTCCTGCATGGAAGATGAAAAAGTTTTGTGACAATTCTGTTAAATTTGGAAGTTGTTTTCCCTTTATCACTTCACCAGGATAGCCTTCAGAAGCAATTACTACCCCCAACATTGCCTCTTGTGACCATGTTAGGTCAAATGGTTGTTCATGCATTAAAGCCATCATAAATTCGCCAAAATCTGAAGTCATTCTTGGTAACACAACTTGTGTTTCAGGATCCCCAAAACGTGCATTAAACTCGATGACTTTTGGGCCTTCCTCTGTTAAAATTAGCCCGGCATACAAGATTCCCGTAAATGGCGTTCCCTCTGCAGTCATTGCTTTTACCGTAGGTTCTACAATTTCACTATAAGCGCGTTGAATTACATCATCAGAAATTTGTGGAACTGGTGAATACGCACCCATTCCCCCAGTATTTGGACCTTTATCACCGTCATATGCACGTTTATGATCTTGTGCAATAACCATTGGATAAATTTGGCCATTGTGCACAAATGACATATATGAGAATTCTTCACCCTCTAAAAATTCTTCAATCACAACACGAGAAGACGATTCTCCAAACCGTTGGTTACCAATCATATCTTGGACAGCTTCAATTGCCTCTTGTTCAGTCATCGCTACAATTACGCCCTTACCAGCAGCAAGACCATCTGCTTTTACTACAATAGGTGCCCCTATTTTTTGAATATACAAAGTTGCCTGTTCTGCATCTGTAAATGTTGCATAAGCTGCAGTTGGAATATTATATTTTTGCATTATTTCTTTTGCAAATGATTTACTACCTTCAATTCGAGCAGCAGCTTTAGTCGGCCCAAAGATTAGTAATCCTTCGGCAGTAAACGCATCAACAATTCCTTCAGCTAAAGGTTGTTCAGGACCCACAAAAGTCAAATCAATGCTATTTTTCTTTGCAAAAGTAATCAATGCATCAAAATCGGTGGAAGCAATTTTGACACAAGTAGCATCATGTACCATCCCATCATTACCTGGTGCGACAAATACATTTTGAACAGATGGAGAATGAGCAAATTGTTTTGCAATCGCATGCTCTCGACCTCCACTGCCTATAACTAAAATATTCAACTAGAGTCCCCCTTATGTAAAAGAAACACGCTCAAATTTCTGGCGTGTTCTTTTTATGAAATATTTGTTAAAAATCTTAAAAAATAGTCATTCTTAATAGTTTAGTGTTTAAAATGACGTACTCCTGTTGTAACCATAGCGATGCCGTATTTGTTTGCTACATCGATTGAATCTTGATCGCGCTTTGATCCTCCCGGATGAATAATTGCTGTAATACCAGCCTTTGCTGCTTCTTCTACTGTATCAGGCATTGGGAAGAAAGCATCTGATGCTAAAGCTGCTCCTTTTGCTTTTTCACCTGCTTGTTCCAATGCAATTTTAGCTGAGCCTACGCGGTTCATTTGTCCAGCGCCTACTCCTAAAGTCATTTTGTCATCTGTTACCACAATTGCGTTAGATTTTACATGTTTTACGACAGACCAACCTAATTTTAAAGCTTCCCATTCTTGTTCAGTTGGTTGACGTTCAGATGTTACTGTAATTTCTGCATCATCAAATCCTTTACGATCTGGTTCTTGAACAAGCAATCCACCTTCAACAGATACTGTATTGAATTGATCACGTTTTTGTTGATCAAATGAGATTTTTAGTAGGCGAACATTTTTCTTAACAGTTAATTTTTCAATTGCTGCTTCTGTGAACCCTGGTGCAATAATAATTTCTAAGAAGATACTAGCAAGTTTTTCAGCCGTTTCTGCATCTACTTCACGGTTAAGTGCTACGATTCCACCGAATATAGATGTTGAGTCTGCCTCATAAGCTTCGTTGAATGCTTGTGCAATGGTTTCACCAATACCAACACCACAAGGATTCATATGTTTTACTGCGACAGCAGCTGGTTGTTTGAACTCTTTAATAATTTGAAGTGCAGCATTTGCATCTTGAATATTGTTATAAGAAAGTTCTTTTCCATGCAGTTGTTCAGCATATGCAATGGAGAAATCTGAACCAAGACGTTTTTGATAAAATGCTGCTTTTTGGTGAGGATTTTCGCCATAGCGAAGTGGTTGTTTTAGCTCGTATGTTAATGTTAGTTGTTCAGGGAATTCTTCACCTAAATAATCTGTTAAGTAATTTGAAATGTATGAATCATATGCAGCTGTATGGCGGAATACTTTAGCTGCTAGATGACGGCGTGTTTCAAGTGTTGTTGCCCCATTTGCTTTCAACTCTTCAAGTACTTTAGGATAATCATTAGCATCTACAATTACAGTTACGTACTTTTGGTTTTTGGCAGCTGAACGTAGCATTGTAGGACCACCAATATCAATATTTTCAATTGCATCTGCAAATTCGACATTTGGTTTTGAAATGGTTTCAACAAATGGATATAGGTTTACACATACAATTTCGATTGGTTCGATACCATGCTCTTGCATTTGAGCTTGGTGTTCTAGATCGTCATATTTTGCAAGAAGTCCACCATGAATCATAGGATTTAACGTTTTGACACGTCCACCTAAGATTTCTGGGAATTTTGTTACTTCATCTACAGATGTAACTTTTACTCCGTTTTCTTGTAAGTGTTTTTTAGTTCCACCAGTCGATAAGATTTCATAGTCTAAAGCCTCTAATTCTTTTGCAAATTCTAAGATACCTGATTTATCAGAGACACTAATTAACGCACGTTTTGACACAACAATTTCCTCCTTGAGTTTAGCCAACAATATGCTGGTATGTAGATTTCGACTATAATAGCCTTATTATTTTAATAACAATTGCAATGCAGCTGAGTAAATCTCGTGTTCTACTTCATGAATCGCTTTTTCTGTTTTTACTAGATCACAGTCGATGACATTAACGGCTCTTTGCATAATAATCTTACCTGTGTCCATACCTTCATCTACAAAGTGGACTGTAACGCCTGTTACTTTTACACCGTGATTTATCGCTTGACCAATGGCATCTTTTCCAGGAAAAGACGGTAACAGTGATGGATGTATATTAACTATTCTGGATGGAAAAGCGGATAACAATGTCTTTCCAACCAAACGCATATACCCTGCAAGAACCAACCATTCTACTTTTAACTCTTGTAACACCTTTAAGATTTTCTTTTCATAATCTTCTTTTGTTTCGAAATTTTTTAGGTTTAATGCTAATACCGGAATACCTTTTTCTTTTGCGCGTGTTGTAACATAAGCATCTGGATGATCCGTTACTACTAATTCGATTGTTGCTTGTAATTGTCCATTTTCAATATTTTCTTGAATTGCTTGAAAATTAGAACCACTACCTGAAGCAAATACTGCAATAGATGCCTTTTTTTCCATTATACTAAACTCCCATCATGTTCACCGTTGAAAATAACCCCTTTTCCTTCAACGACACGACCGATTGTATAAGCTTTTTCACCATGCTCTTGTGCAATTGCAATGACGCGCTCAGCCTCTGCTGTAGGTACTGCTAATACAAAACCAATCCCCATATTGAAAACATTATATAAATCACGTTGTTGTAAATTGCCTTGTAGTTTTAGATATTGAAAGATTGGTAACACAGGCCATGAACCTAAGTCAATAGCAGTTGCAAGTCCTTCTGTCATCATACGTGGGAGATTCTCATAGAAACCTCCTCCTGTTATATGTGCCATACCATGAATATCACACTCTTTTAACATTTGCAGAACAGGCTTAGCATAGATTTTGGTTGGTGTTAGTAATGCTTCACCAATTGGGCCTAGTTTCTCAAAGCCTTCAACAACAGTATCTGGTGTTAAACCAGCATCACCAAACACAATTTTACGCACTAGTGAATACCCATTAGAATGAACTCCACTTGAAGCAAGTCCTACTAACACGTCACCTTCTGTAATCTTTTCACCTGTTACAATATTCGCTTTTTCAGCAGCCCCTACTGCAAAACCTGCTAAATCATATTCATGAATATCATAAAGTCCTGGCATCTCTGCTGTTTCTCCACCGATTAATGCAGCCCCAGATTGTACACAACCATCTGCTACACCTTTTACTATGCTTTCAATTTTCACTGGATCAGCTTTACCAACAGCTACATAGTCTAAGAAATACAATGGCTCTGCACCTTGCGCTACAATATCATTAACGCACATGGCTACACAGTCAATACCTATCGTGTCATGTTGATCCATCATAAAAGCTAGTTTTAGTTTTGTTCCCACACCATCTGTCCCCGAAATAAGAACTGGTTCTTTCAAGTTCAATTCAGACAAATCAAACATGCCACCGAAGCCGCCAAATGTACCTAAAATACCCTTACGTGCTGTACGTTCTACGTGTGATTTCATACGTTGCACAGCTTCATAACCTGCTTCGATATTCACACCTGCTTGTTCATATGCTTTTGACATGATGCCTTCCTCCTTTGATTAATGTACCAATTCTTTTTCGTGTGGCAAGATTGTATCTGGGAAAATCTCTGTAGGATATTTTCCTGTAAAACAAGCTAGACAATGTCCGCAATTTTGACCTTCATCCGTTCTACCAATCGCATCGACCATTCCTTCTACTGATAAATAAGTCAATGAATCGGCTCCAATTGCTTCACGAATCTCTTCAACACTATGATTTGATGCAATTAGTTCTTCATGTGTAGAAGTATCAATTCCGTAATAACAAGGATTAGTCATAGGTGGTGAACTAATAACAACGTGTACCTCTTTGGCTCCAGCTTCTTTTAACATATTCACAATTCGTCTTGAAGTCGTACCACGCACAATCGAGTCGTCTACCATCACTACCCTCTTACCTTGGACCACTTGACGAACTGGTGAAAGTTTCATCTTAACGCCTTTTTCACGCATTTCTTGAGAAGGTTGGATAAACGTACGACCAACATAGCGGTTTTTGATCAATCCCAATTCATACGGAATGCCCGTTTCCTCTGAGAAACCGATAGCTGCTGAAATACTAGAGTCAGGAACTCCTGTTACAACGTCCGCTTCAATATTGGCCTCTTTTGCAAGTTGTTTTCCTAAACGTTTACGTGCCATATGGATGTTAATACCGTCGATATCTGAATCTGGTCGAGAGAAGTAAACGTATTCCATTGTACAAATGGCACGTTCTGAAGGGTACGCAAATTTTTCTGACTTCAATCCTTCATCATTGATTGTTATTAGCTCACCCGGTTCAACAGAACGAATAAATTCCGCTCCAATAATGTCAAACGCACATGTTTCAGAAGCGACTACCCATGCATCATCTAGCTTTCCAAGTGATAAAGGCCGCAATCCATGAGGATCTGAAGCAACTAGCATTTCATCTTCTGTCATGATTAAAAATGCATAAGCACCTTTTAGTAACGTTAGAGCATTTTTCGCCCGTTCATTCATAGAGCCAAACCCACTTCGCTTCAATAAATGAGCTAATACTTCCGTATCAGAGGTGGTTTGGAATATACTTCCCTGTCTTTCTAAATGTTTTTTTAAATGATTTGCATTCACCAAATTACCATTATGGGCAATAGAAAGACTTCCTGTAGATGAATGAAAAAGTAGTGGCTGAACATTTTCAATACCACCACCACCAGCTGTGGCATAACGTACATGAGCAATTGCAGCTTTTCCTTCAAGCTGATCTAATTTATCCCCTGTAAACACTTCGTTGACTAGGCCTTCTCCTTTTACAGCTTGCAGCTTTTCGCCATCTGTCACAACAATACCTGCACCCTCTTGACCACGATGTTGAAGGGCATGTAGACCGTAATAACTGATTTGAGCAGGATTTGGATGTCCCCAAATACCAAATACTCCGCATTCTTCGTTTAAACCTCTGATTTCACCAAGCATGGGATAGCTCCTTTCCAAGCATCTTGGAATTCTGATACAGAACCTTCAATTAAGACTTCGCCATCTTTATCACGAATGATTAATTGTTGTTCGTTCAGTACACGGCCGATTATAACAGCATCTTGGACCGTCGCTTTAAAGGCCTCTATATTATCTTCTTTTACAGAAACTAAGAAACGAGATTGAGATTCACTAAACAAGGCAGTAACTGCAGAACCACTTACATATACTTCTGCACCAAGTTCAGTTCCAAATGTTGTTTCTGCTAATGCAACAGCAAGGCCACCTTCTGCTAAGTCATGAGCAGATTCAACAAGTCCTTGTTGGATAGCACTTAATAATTGTTCTTGTCTTTTTGCTTCTACGTCCAAATCAATTTCTGGTGCTAGACCGAAAATCTGTCCCTCATTAAGTAGCTTTTGAAGTTCAGAGCCACCAAATTCAGTTTTAGTTTCACCAATCAGGTAAATAAAGTCTCCGGCTGCTTTTACTTTTTGTGTAGTTGTATGTGCTAAATCTTCTACTAAACCAACCATACCAATTGTAGGAGTAGGATAAATAGCAACACCACTACGTTCGTTATAAAGGGACACGTTGCCACCTATAACTGGTGATTCTAATGCTTCACATGCTGCAGAAATACCGTCTGCTGATTTTTCAATTTGCCAGAAGATTTCAGGCTTTTCAGGATTACCGAAATTTAAGCAATCTGTAATGGCTAATGGTTTTCCTCCTGAACATACAATATTACGAGCTGCTTCAGCTACTGCAATTTTGCCTCCTACTTCAGGATCTAAATAGATATAACGAGAGTTACAATCCGTTGTCATCGCAAGGCCTTTGATTGTACCTCTTACACGTAGTACAGCTGCATCCGATCCAGGAGCAACAACAGTCGATGTACGTACTTGGTAATCATATTGATCGTAAACCCATTCTTTCGATGCAATAGTTGTTTGTTTCAGAAGAGCTAATAATGTTTCTTTATAATTTTCAACAGTCGGTTCTTCATTTTTCATTTTCTTAAATTCTGCAAAATAAGCTGGTTCTGCAGATGGTTTATGGTAAACTGGTGCATCCTCTGCCAATGCATCTGCAGGGACATTCGCTACAACTTCACCTTTATGTATTAAGCGAAGCATTTTGTCTTCTGTGACATGACCAATTGCAACAGCATCTAAACCGTATTTAACAAATAGGTCGATAACTTCTTGTTCATGTCCTTTTTTCACGACGATTAACATACGCTCTTGTGATTCAGAAAGCATCATTTCATAAGGAGTCATGTTTGTTTCACGTTGTGGTACTAAGTCTAGATTCATCTCAATACCAAACCCTGCCTTAGAAGCCATCTCTGCTGAAGAAGATGTAAGCCCTGCAGCACCCATATCTTGAATTCCTACAAGACATTCATAGTTTACAAGTTCTAGGCATGCTTCTAATAACAATTTTTCCATAAATGGATCTCCTACCTGTACAGCTGGGCGTTTTTCTTCAGAAGATTCACTTAATTCTTCCGATGCAAATGTTGCACCATGAATGCCATCTCTACCTGTTTTAGCCCCGACATACATCACCGTATTTCCTACTCCGGAAGCAATCCCTTTTTGAATGTCCTTATGGTCGATTAAGCCAACACACATAGCATTTACTAATGGGTTTCCTTCATAACAAGGATCGAATTGAATTTCACCGCCAACTGTTGGAATCCCGATACAGTTTCCGTACCCAGCAATCCCTGCCACAACTTCTTCAAATAAATATTTTACTCGTTTAGAGGCATCTAGCTCTCCAAAACGTAAGGAGTTTAACATCGCAATAGGTCTTGCACCCATTGAAAATACATCACGAATAATACCGCCAACACCTGTAGCAGCACCTTGATAAGGCTCTATTGCAGAAGGATGATTGTGTGATTCCATTTTGAAAACAACCGCTTGTTCATCACCAATATCAACAATTCCTGCACCTTCCCCAGGTCCTTGTAATACTCGAGGCCCTTTTGTTGGAAACTTACGAAGAACAGGTTTGGAATTTTTATAAGAGCAATGTTCAGACCACATAACAGAGAATAGACCCGTTTCTGTCCAGTTTGGTGTGCGTCCTAGAATGTTTTCTACTAAGGCAAATTCTTCGTCTGATAAACCCATCTGTGCGTATAATTTTTGCTCTTTAATTTGCTCTGTTGTTGGTTCAAGCTTGGACATACGATTCCCTCCACTGTTTGACAATTGATTTGAATAAGGCAAGCCCGTCTGCGCCACCTATTAATTCATTCACTGCTCGTTCTGGATGAGGCATCATACCTAGAACATTTCCTTTTTCATTGATAACACCAGCGATGTTTTCAATACTGCCATTAGGATTTTCACCTTCATACGTAAAGACGATTTGGTTATTGTCTTTTAGTTTTTGTAAGGTTTCACCATCACAATAGTAATTCCCTTCACCGTGAGCGATTGGTATTTGAATAACTTCGTCTTGATCATATTGGTTTGTAAATAATGTGTTGTTGTTCGCTACCTTTAAATTTACTTTACGACACATAAATTTAAGGTTTTTGTTTCGTAAAAGTGCTCCTGGTAATAACCCTACTTCAGTTAAAATCTGAAATCCGTTGCATACCCCAAGTACTGGTTTACCTGCTTCAGCTGCTTTTACTACTTCTGCCATTACATTTGAAAAACGAGCAATTGCACCACAGCGGAGATAATCTCCATAAGAGAACCCTCCTGGCAATAAAATACCGTCATACCCGCTTAAATCTGTTGCATCGTGCCATACGTATTCTACTTCTTCACCGAGTTCATCTTTAATCGCGTGATACATATCTAAATCACAGTTGGACCCCGGAAATACGAGTACTGCGAATTTCATCGTTAGTTAGCCTCCTCGATTTCATAACGGTAATCTTCAATTACTGTATTTGCTAGTAGCTTTTCACTCATTTCTTTTACAATGCCATCGATATCGCGTTCTGAAGGATCGATTTGCAATTCTAAATATTTACCAATGCGAACATCTGCCACTTCACTATAGCCCATAGTATGTAATGAACCTTTTACTGCTGATCCTTGTGGGTCTAATACACTTTCGCGAAGTGTTACATAGATTTTCACTTTTTTCATTTAGTTACTCCTCCTAGACGAGATAATATGATTTCATACACTTCAGTTAAATCACCAAGATTACGACGGAATACATCTTTATCAAGATGTTGCTTTGTTTTTGCATCCCAAAGGCGACAAGTATCAGGTGAAATTTCATCTGCTAATAATACATGCCCATTTTCATCACGACCAAATTCTAGTTTAAAATCTACTAAAATAACATTAATATCATAGAAAAATGGACGTAGTATATCATTTATCTTTAAGCCATTGTCGTAAAGGGCCTTTACTTCTTCTTTAGAAGCAATGCCCATTACGTCAATGTGTTCTTCCGAGATCATTGGGTCTCCAAGGTCATCATTTTTGTAATAAAATTCTACGATTGGTCGTTTTAGAGGTGTTCCTTCTTCAATCCCCAATCGTTTTGCAAGGCTACCAGCTGCGATATTACGTACTACCAATTCAATTGGAATAATATCGACTTTCTTCACAAGTTGTTCGTTATCTGAAATTTTTTCAACGAAGTGTGAATCAATACCAGCTGTTTTGAGTTTTTCAAAGATCAATGATGTAATGCTGTTATTTAAAACACCTTTACCTGCAATTTCTGCTTTCTTTTCACCGTTGAATGCTGTAGCACTATCTTTGTATTCAACAAACAAAATGTTTTCATCTTCTGTTGCATACAATTTTTTTGCTTTTCCTTCATACAAAAGTTGACCTTTTTCCACTTTAAATTCCCCCGGTTAGGTTAGTTATTTAGTTTAAGCCTAGACGTTCGAAAATCATGTCTACATTTTTCAAATGGTAGTGATAATCGAAACAATCGTCTATCTCTTCTTTAGATAGATAAGATGTAATTTTCTCATCTGCTTCGACAAGTTCGCGGAATTGAATTTGTTCATCCCATGCTTTTGCAGTTAATGGTTGAACAGTATCATAAGCTTCCTCACGTACAAGACCCTTGTCGATCAACGCAAGTAACACACGTTGTGAATAAATCAAACCAAAAGTACGTCCCATATTACGTTTCATATTCTCTGGGAAGACAGTTAAGTTTTTCACGATATTACCAAAACGGTTTAACATATAATTCAAACCAATTGTTGTATCAGGTAGGATGATACGTTCTGCAGATGAATGAGAAATATCACGTTCATGCCATAAAGAAACATTTTCATATGCAGTTAGCATGTGGCCACGGATTACACGTGCCATACCAACCATATTTTCAGAACCAATTGGATTACGTTTATGTGGCATTGCAGAAGATCCCTTTTGACCTTTTGCGAAGAACTCTTCAACTTCACGTGTTTCTGACTTTTGAAGTCCACGAACTTCAGTTGCAAATTTTTCAATTGATGTAGCAATTAATGCAAGAGCTGCAATATATTCAGCGTGACGATCACGTTGTAATGTTTGCGTTGAAATTGGTGCAGCTTGAAGGCCTAATTTTTCACAAACATATTGTTCTACAAATGGATTAATATTGGCATAAGTACCAACAGCACCTGAAATTTTACCTGTTTCAATTGTTTTAGCTGCTGCTTCAAAACGTTGTAAGTTACGTTTCATTTCTTCATACCATAGAGCAAGTTTTAAACCAAAAGTAGTTGGTTCAGCATGTACACCATGAGTACGGCCCATCATGACAGTATATTTATGTTCTTTTGCCTTTTCAGCAATAATGTCGATAAAATTATGAATATCTTTTCTTAAGATTTCGTTTGCTTGTTTTAATTGATATGAAAGAGCTGTATCTACAACGTCTGTAGAAGTTAAACCGTAGTGAACCCATTTACGTTCTTCACCAAGTGATTCTGAAACGGCACGTGTAAATGCTACAACATCATGACGAGTTTGTTTTTCAATTTCTAAAATACGGTCAATATTAAATGTTGCATTTTCTCGAATTTTTGCAACATCTTCTTTTGGAATTTCACCTAATTCTGACCAAGCTTCACAAGCTAGAATCTCTACTTCTAACCATGCTTGATATCTGTTTTCATCTGTCCAAATTGCGCCCATCTCTGGACGAGTATAACGTGCTATCATGTTTGTCTCCTTCTATTCTGCCCAAATAGCAGAATCGTTAATTTCTCTAATAGTATGATCAAGATCATCCGTCATAATTGTAACATGCCCCATCTTTCTATTCTTCTTTGCTTGTTGTTTTCCGTAAAGGTGAATAGACCAATTCGGATATTTTGATAATGAATTCGTCACTGGCATCACATGTTGCCCCAGAATATTGACCATAACGGAAGGGCTCCATAATTTTGGCTTACGTAATGGCCAACCACATACTGCACGAATATGTTGATGGAATTGTGAAATATTACAAGCTTCAATTGAATAATGCCCAGAATTATGTGGCCGTGGAGCCAATTCATTGATCACAACTGTTCCATCTGCTAGCACGAACATTTCGACAGCTAATGTACCAACTAGTTGTAGGCTGTCTGCAATCTTTTCTGCAGCTTCAACTGCCAATTTTGCCGTCTTTTTTTCGATTCTAGCGGGTACAATTGTTTCATGAAGTATATGGTTAACATGAATGTTCTCACCGATTGGCAAACAATAGGTTTCCCCTTGAACATTTCGTTGAACAATGACCGAAATTTCTTTTAAAAAAGGTACAAAGGCTTCAGCAACGCAAGCAGAATGATCAAATAACGGTGCTACAAGTTCTAAATCCTCGTAAGAGTAAACGGTTTGTTGCCCTTTTCCGTCATATCCTCCTCGTGCTGTTTTGACGATACAAGGATAACCTATACTTTCTATATTCTGTACTAGCTCATTAAAATTCTGACATGCTATGTAATTCGCAACAGGGCACCCTGATTGAGTAATTGCTTTCTTTTCTAGGATTCTATCCTGTGTAATTTTGATAAGCTCAGCACCTTGTGGTACATAAGCAACTTCTGTTAGTCTTTTCAAACCTTCATAATCGATATTTTCAAATTCAAACGTAATAACATCACTAACTTCAGCCAATTCTTCAAGAGCTGTTTTATCGTTATAAGGTGCTACAATTCGAATATCAGCTACTTGACCACATGGTGAGTCCATTGTTGGCTCTAAGACCGCAATTTTAAAACCGGCTTCTTTTGCAGCTAGTGCCATCATACGTCCAAGCTGGCCACCACCGATAATACCGATTGTTTGACCAGGAAAAATCGTTTTTATCACTGTAATTCACCTGTGCTTTCTAAAGCCTTCATTTTCATCATTTGTCGTCTTGCTTCGATTTTTTCAGTAATATTAGAATCAGTTGTTGATAATATTTGAGCTGCTAATAATCCTGCGTTTGTTGCCCCTGCTTTCCCAATTGCCACCGTTGCTACTGGTACGCCTCCTGGCATTTGTACTATTGACAGCAAAGAATCAAGGCCATTCAAAGCCCTAGACTGTACTGGCACACCGATAACAGGTAACGTAGTTTTTGCAGCAACCATACCAGGTAGATGAGCTGCTCCCCCAGCACCAGCAATAATTACTTGTAAGCCTCTTCCTCTTGCTTCAACAGCATATTCAAACATTAAATCAGGTGTGCGATGAGCAGAAACTACCTTTTTTTCATACGAGATTTTTAATTCGTCCAAAATATCACATGTATACTTCATCGTTTCCCAATCACTTGAACTTCCCATGATGACGCCAACTCTCGGATTCATATATGTACGCCTCCTAATAAATTACGCCTCTATAAATTGATATCGAAAATTTGTTTTGTTACATCTCATTGAAGCCTTTAGCTTCTCTTACATCATGTATTAAAATAAAATTAAAAAACCCTTAGATACCCGATTCACCATAGTATTACTATGCATGAAAAGCAGATATCTAAGGATTTATAAGTCACACAGCTATGAAAGTATTAAACTAAACACTTTTAGCCTACTTATCAATTCCTATAGTCGCTTTCCCGCATAGTCCAGCATTTACGGTGCCGGGTAGAGACACTAGAGCCAATCCTCTAGCATATATGGGGATTCAATGTTTTTCTTCTCACATTTTATCAAGAGAAGGAATTTAAGTCAATAGCAAATACGAACATTGAAATTTTAGTATATAACATTGTTCGTATTTTATTGATTTTTTGATTTATTTTTCGATTAAAATGCCTTTAAATTTAATAATTTGGCGAATAGGAACAGGTTTTCCGTTCACCATTTGAAAAAGAGGCTCCTCTTTTCTTCCTACTGGCATATACCCTTGTTTCTTCATTCTTTCCAAACAGGCGTCAATTGTTTCTGTTTCGTCAACTTCAAACCATACTTGTTTTTTTGACACTTTCTCACTTCCTCATCTGAATCTGTTTATATTATAACGGTTAGCCCATTTGAGTTCTATCTAACAAGATTCCTGTATCCTAACATACAGCACAACAAAGATTCTAGTCCGACTCCATAACAAAAAGCAAAAAGTATTTTTAATAAGTATACATAAAATTTTCTGAATGTCTTTAAGTAATTGTTGAAACTTCAAAAAAGGCAATAAAAAAAGCGTAGTTTTCATACTACGCTACATGGCATTTATACTTAAATTTCAATTTCTTTTTCTTGCTTCAATCGCGCCACTCCTGTTGAAATAGCCGCTAATTTAACTGCCTCTGCAACCGTTTCTGTAACTCTCATATCGAAGATTTCTGGGACGATGCGCCCTTCAATTAAATCCTTTTCAGTAATGATGGATGCAATTGCATTGACTGCTGCAAGCTTCATCTCCTCATTGATATCAGATGCACGAACATCTAATGCACCTCTAAAGATACCTGGAAATGCCAGCATATTGTTAATCTGATTTGGATAATCTGATCTCCCAGTAGCAATTATTCGTACTCCCCACTTAATTGCATTTTCATATGAAATTTCAGGATTTGGATTTGCTAATGCAAACACTATTGGGTTTTCTTTCATGGATTGTATCATTTCTTCAGTCAAAACATTTGCTGCTGATACACCGATAAAAATATCTGCACCTTTTAATGCATCTTCCAGTTTACCTTCAAGTCCATCTAAATTACTGAACTTTGCAATACGCTCTTTCATCGAATTCATCCCATGCTCGCGATTCCTGTGAATAATTCCATTAGAATCACAAACAATCAAATGTTCAAACCCTAAATCACGTAACAAACGTAAAACGGATATTCCTGCAGCGCCCGCTCCATTAATAACAATTCGTACATCTTTTATGTTCTTGTTAACAATTTTCAATGCGTTCAATATCCCCGCACCAACTACAATTGCCGTACCATGTTGATCGTCATGGAAAACAGGGATATTACATTCTTCTCTTAATCTTTCTTCAATAATAAAACAGCGTGGTGCTGAAATGTCCTCAAGGTTAATCGCTCCAAATGTTGGACTGATTGCTTTTACTACTTGAACAATTTCTTCTGGATCCTTTGTATCCAAACAAATAGGAAAGGCATCTACATTGGCAAAACGTTTTAAAAGAAGTGCTTTTCCCTCCATAACAGGTAATGCAGCTTCCGGCCCGATATCCCCCAAACCAAGCACTGCTGTACCATCTGTTACTACGCCTACTAGATTTCCTTTCATTGTATAATCGTAAACAGAGTTAGCATCATTCTTAATTTCAATGCAAGGCTCTGCTACACCAGGTGAATATGCTAAACTTAAATCTTCTATCGTTTCCACCTGTATTTTCGTTTGCACATCTAATTTCCCCTTCAATTCTTTGTGCAAATCTAACGCCTGTTCTCTTAAACTTTTCAATGCTCATACAACCCCTTTTAAAATAAAGTACCTTTCAGCCATCTCCTTAAAACTCAAAATTGTTGTTCTACGTTGCATTTTAACTCGTAATAACATAATAATTATTACCGTTATAAAGATATATAATAGTAGACGATTGAAATATTGTCAATATATTTTGAAAATTCGATATACTTTATTGATTTATCCCAATGAATTTCTTGATTTATAAAATCACTATTTATTGCACGATAAGATACCAAGAAAAAACGGAATTCTATAGAGGTTTTTCTAATCTTTATTTTAGCGTTTTATAATATTTTGTCACTTAATCGAACAAGCTGTCGAAAATCAAATTAAGAAAAAATGAAGATTGAATTTGGAAGAAGGGAGTTTTAGTTGGGATAGCGGAAAGAGTGATGATAGTCAAAGCTAGCGGTACAAGTGCTTAAATAAAAAAAGGTACTACCGATTATATCAGCAGTACCTTAATCGCCTAGCAACGTCCTACTCTCGCAGGGGGACAGCCCCCAAC
>NZ_CAKQBI010000010.1:0-117888 GCF_934216135.1 uncultured Rummeliibacillus sp.
CTATACATGAGTTCATTTTCTTTTTTACGTGCATAAGGTGAGATATGACCTGACTCTACAAATGTTTGTGAATATAAAAGCTTTTTGGTAACCCCCCATAAATATACGTTTCCTTTGTAAATAATTGCTTCTAAAGAAACCTCTTCTCCTTCAATAAATTCTTCAACTAAGATAAAATCCTCTTCATCTTTATAGATAATTGTCTGATTAAATGCCGTCTCAATTTCATGCTCTTCTTCAACTTTGCGAACACCTATACTCCCCTGTTGATTCCGAGGTTTTAAAATAATAGGATGTTTGTTACATTTCCAAAATTCTTTCACTTCATCGATAGTTTTACATAAATTGAATTTCGGGGATAAAAACCCGTGGTCTTTCAAAATTTTTCTTGTTATATACTTATCAAGACATGATTTAACACTACTGATTGAATTACCTTTAAAGTTAAACAATGATTGTATTTTAGAGACGTTATATAGCGCTGCCTCCTTGAAAGTAAAAATAGCATCTAACTTTTCCATTTGATGAATTTTTTCTGTTACCAAAAGTAGTTCATCAAAGTTAGTGAAATCTACTATAATTTTTTTATAAGCATTCTCTATTAATTCCTCATATTTCTCTAAATTAGATTGTTTATCGCCTAATATAACTTCAAAACCTATTTTTTTTGCTCGAGCAATTGCGTTTTTTATATGGGTTTCAGGAATTCCTACCAGGAATAACTTTTTCACTTATATTACATCTCACTTTCGAACAAGCATTTATAGCAAAATTAATGGCTTCATCTGTGTTTTCACCTACTGTAATAACATACGCAATCCGTGAATCATGGAATATATCAGGTGGTAACCCTACGTAATCACCAACTTGTTTTTCAATTACAAAATCTACAACACCTGGCATTTCTTTAATTTTTTCTATTCCTTCCCATGCATGGACTGTTCCTGCAACTTCAGCAGTTAGGAATTTTACACAAGCACCTTTATTCTTAGATGAGGTAAAATCGAACTCTTCACCGATTGCAGCTAATAAATTTGCTTCTGTAATATCTATTCCCGTGGCAAGTGGGATTAAGTGAGTAGTAATAAAATCCCCTCCCAATCTTCCATTAATTTCAACAATTTTATATCCATTTTTGGTCATCATAATTTCGGCATGAAAACCACAATTATCAAGTCCTAATGCATGTATTCCGTTCTCTGTGATTGATAATAATTCCTTTTCTACCTTCTCAGAAACTCTCGCAGGAAAAGCGTGTTGGTATTCCTCAAAATAGTAATCTGTCCACTTTTCGGTAATACCTGCAAAATGGATATTACCATTGGATATTATTCCTTCAACACTTATTTCCTGACCTTCCATAAATTCTTCTACTAAATATTCATTTGGATAAAAAGAAAACATAGCATCATTGTTCGGTGTAGTAGAAATAATTAATAGATCATAAATATTTTCTAAGTCTGCAGGAGAAGTAACTTTAAAAACACCTTTACTGGCTGAGGCGCCAACAGGTTTAACGATTAATGGATAATCCATTAATTTGCTAGCATTTTTAAGTTCTTCCAAGGTAGAAAACTTTTTGAATTTTGGATGAGGAACTCCTGATTTCCTCAAACATTCACGCATTTCACCTTTGTTTCTAGCACGAACAGCTGAGGCTACAGAACTCCCTTTCAATCCAAATTCTTGAGCAATTACTGCTACAGGGACTACATCTCTATCCCAAAAAGTAATAACGCCGTCAAAATGGATTTGAGTATGTTTTTTAGTCAAAATAGAAATGGTTTCATTTATATCATAGGTATTTGCTTCAATAAAATGATCTACAAAAGGAAAGGACCACTCCGGTAATGATGGACCAACTACTGAAACTTTTAATCCCAATCTTTTTGCTGTTTCTAACGTTAGAATCTTTTTGATATATGTAGCATTAAAAAACAAAATATGCTTATCCTCCATACGTCTATCCCCATTTCATTCTTAAAATAATGTAGTTAATATCCAATCAAATCCCATACTAATAAAATAAATTCAATCACACTATCACCTCCTAGCAATTTAATTATTTCAATTTTTAGAAATTTCATGATAAAATGTTAGCAATTACTAACTGTTTTAGTGAGGTGGTTGAGTTTATGAACACTAAAATTGGCTGTATCATTCGTGAGATTCGAATAAGTAAAAAAATCAAATCAAAT
Source organism: uncultured Rummeliibacillus sp. (assembly GCF_934216135.1). NCBI lineage: Bacteria > Bacillati > Bacillota > Bacilli > Caryophanales > Caryophanaceae > Rummeliibacillus > uncultured Rummeliibacillus sp. Next base: position 2,199 of record NZ_CAKQBI010000010.1, read on the forward strand.
GTACTTTATAAAGAAGTACTATCTAGACCTTCCATAATAAAATTTGAGGAAGGCGAAAGTGATACAACTGTGGAAAGATTTTTAATCCTACTCGATAGGTTAAACATTACTTTAGAGGAATTTGTAGCTATTTATAAAAATGGAGAAAATCAAGATTTATCTTTGACCTCTAGCTATATTCAGGCCTTTTATAAAAAGGACCTGGCTAAATTGAATGATATTTATTATTCAACTCAACAATTGTATAAATCAACAAAAAATCAAAAGTATTTACATTATGGAGCCATTATTAGTCTGTTAATTGATTCGATACAGAACAACTTCTCACATAAAAACGAGAAGGATATTCTCCAAGACTATCTGATGAGGTGTGAGACATGGGGATATTACGAATTAACTTTATTTATTAACACTCTGAATTTTTATTCAAATGAATTAATAGACACCGTATATAGAAACGCAAAAAAAAATCTTTTGAAATACAACCAATTGCCACGCTATCGAAATGAATTTTCTATTTTACTATTTAATATTTTGGAAAAAAAGTTATCTAGTGGATATTATCGTAATTTAGAGAAGTATTTAGACGAATTAACAGATTTTAAAAATCAAAATAAAGATGTTATGTATTACCAATCTATGGTTACTTATTTTGAAAATCTTATAAATATTATTAAAAATAATAATATAGAAGATAATGTGAAAAGTATTGAAAATATTATTTCGATATTTAAGTTTCTTAAAATGGATTACAAGGCAGAACAATGTCAAACACTTTTAACAAGCACCTTAAAGCGAAAAAAAGATCCAAAAGTTATTTCTTTAAATCTAAATAATTCTTAATTGCATTTCTAAAAGAAGTCGATATTTGGTTGGGTGCTAATGAAATGTGGCTTGGTATCTTTTTAGTGTGTCATTGATATAAGAGGCGTATTATGAAGAACCAACTATCTGCTTCTAAGATGGGGATACACACATCTTCTGTAACCCCAGGATAAACCGTCGACTCAAATACAACGATGGCTCCTTTTGTAAGCTTTGACCCAACTATTTGACTGGCATTTTGAATGTATGTTAAATCAGGTATATTTCCACTTTGAACTGGTGTTGGCACGGCTACGATAAAAAATTTCGCATTCTCTAGATTATTACTATCTGATGTAAATTGAATGGAACAATCATGTAATACCGTATTTCCTAAATCACCTGTCAAATCGATTCCTTTTTGATATTCTGTGATTTTTCGTTCGCTTAGATCAAAACCTATGACCTTTGCTTTTTTGGAAAAAGCAACAGCAAGTGGTAATCCCACATAACCAAGGCCTACTACTGCTATAGAAGCTTGTCCGTTTACGATTTCCTCATAAAGATCTATTTTTTCTTCTATAAATAATCCCATACTGATCAACTCCATTTATGATTTATTTTTAATAAGATCTGAAACTAAAACAAATTTATAGCCTTTGTTTTTTAACTTTTTAATCGCTAAAGGTAATGCTTCAATTGTATGAATGTCATCTAACATGTGAAGAAGTATGATACTCCCGTTATGTGTCTTCTTTAGTAGTCCGTTTACGATATCCGTTGCATTATTCTTTTTATCCCAGTCTAAAACCGTTACATCGTACATGATGATATCGGAGTAACCTGTTGCTGCTACATTCTTAGCTGATTGTTCATCAATTTCACCTGTAGGAGGTCTAAAAAACATGACAGGCTGTTGTTGAATGGCTTCTGTAATTACCTTGTGAGCTGTCACTACTTCTTTCTGTAATTTTTCAGGGGTGATTTTAGTCAATACTGGATGAGTATACGTATGGTTTGCTACATCATGACCTTCTTCGACAATAGCTCTTGCCAAATTTGGGTTATCCTCCACTCCTTTAGCACGTAAAAAGAATGTAGCTTTTACTGATTCCTTTTTTAAAATAGCTAAAATCTGATTGACGGTCTTTTCACTTCCCCAATCGTCAAATGTTAAAGCTATTTTTGCGGATGTCGTATCAAGGTTATAAATAAGTTTATATTTTGCATTTTTGTTTTTTAAGTTGACTGAAGCTGCATTGTGTCCTGGAATTTGAGCTAATGGTTTTCTCTCTTTTCCATTTGCAATTAGATCTTCTAGCGGTATCAATTTATACCCCATATCTGAAACTACTTTTGCAATAAATGGAATAGCTGAAATAACTTCTGGATTAAAGTTTGTATTTAAGTTGATAATGCTTCCTCTTGCTATATATCTTTCTATATAAGAAGCGATAGATTTGGAATCCTTCATTTTCCAATCTTTCGGGTTGATATTATAACTAACCACAGCATCCATTCCTAATTGTGCTGCAGCAAGACGCACATCTTCTTGCATATCACCTGTTCTTGTGCGAACATAACGTGGACTAATGCCTGTTTCTTTTTGAATAATGTCATTTGATAATTTAATTTCTTTATAAATTTGTTCATAGTTAAAGTCGCTCATATCCGATTGGTTTAAAGTATTGTTTTCAATTTCATGTCCTCTTGCTAAAATTTCTTTTGCTATCTCTGGTTCTTCAGCGACCCTCATACCTGGCAAGAAAAACGTTGCTTTTATATGATATTTGTCTAATTCATCTAATAGCTTTTCCATTGTTTCACCATCACCCATACCATTAAAAGTTAGTGATAATGCTTTCTGGGTTGTATATACTGATGGGATTGCCTTACTTTCTTGACCAGTAAAGCGCTCAATTTTTTCTAAATTTCTTCCAGAAGTCTTCGAAGTGTCTGAACTTTCCTCCTGGCAAGCTGCTAAAAATAATGCCATTAAAACAATGAGTATTTTAAAAATGGATTTTTTATTTTGTGACATTCTTGCTCTCCCTTTATAAGTCTTTTAAACAGAAACAATATATTTCATAAAATTCTATATTTTAACTATTTAGTGCAAATGAAGAAACACATATCATACTTTTCACACCTTTCTTTACAATAAGCTAGTGTTATTTTCACAGTGACTTGTTATTTCATTTCAAGGTTAAATATAAAACCTGTTACTATTCAAGTAAGTTTTGGTATTGAAACTATTTCCAAAGTATTAGATTTTCTATATTAACTGATTATAGAGAATTATCTTTTTGTAAACTATTGAGGAATGTTAACAATTGGGTATTAACATTCCTCAGTATTTTTCTTTTTTGACTGTGGTAGCTGGACAAAGAGGATGTTACAGGCAGGTATCTTTTTTTGCAGAATATATGACAAAGCAATTTTAAATCTCTTTTCACTATCTATTAAAAGTCAGATTGTTCACTTCATGATATAATTTGTATTGCATTTTATAACTTATAGTAGAAGATTGGTGAATAATAATATGAAGAAACAAAAAACAGGTTCTTGTACAACACTTTTAGTCGGAAAAAAGGCTTCAATCGACGGCTCTACAATGATCGCGAGAAATGAAGATAGTGGTAGTGCTGCATCGAATCCTCAACGATTCGTTGTGATGAATCCAGAAGATCAACCGAAACTTTATAAATCTGTTCAAAGTACGTTTGAAATTGAACTTCCTGATAACCCTTTGCGCTATACATCAACACCAGATGCCAGTGATGAAGCTGGAATTTGGGGAGAATCAGGTATCAATAGTGCAAATGTAGCGATGACTGCAACAGAAACAATTACAACCAATTCACGTATTTTAGGCGTTGACCCACTCGTTACAAGCGGGATTGGTGAAGAAGATATGTTAACAATTGTTCTCCCTTATATTCGTTCTGCCAAAGAAGGGGTAGTTCGTTTAGGGAAAATTTTAGAACAGTACGGTACTTACGAATCAAATGGTGTAGCGTTCTCAGATAAAGATGAAGTATGGTATTTCGAAACAATCGGTGGACATCATTGGGCAGCGATTCGGATTCCAGACGATGCATATGTCATTGCACCGAACCGCTTTAACATCGATTATTTTGATTTTGAGTCTCCTGATACACTTTACTCAGAAGATCTACCAGTATTAATCGAAAAATACCACTTAAATCCTGATACAGATCAAGTGAACTTACGACACATCTTCGGCAGTGCATCTGTAAAAGATACGCGTTACAACAACCCACGTGCATGGTATGTTCAAAAATTCTTTAATCCAGAAATTGAACAACAACCGATGGAACAAGATTTACCATTTATATGTCGTGCAAATCGCAAAATCTCTGTAGAAGATGTGAAATGGGCGTTAAGCTCCCACTTCCAAAACACACCATTTGATCCTTATGGTGAAGGTGATGAAAAATCGAAAAGTATGTTCCGTACAATTGGCATTAACCGCAACCAAGAATCACATATTTTACAAATTCGTAACGATGTACCTTCTGAAATTGCAGGTGTGCATTGGTTAGCATTCGGACCAAATACATTTAACGCTGTTGTACCGTTTTATGCGAATGTTACGGATACTCCTGCATGCTATCGTGATACGACAACAACGTTCGATATTAGTAAAATCCATTGGTTAAGCCATACGATTGCTCTACTTGGCGATACCAATTTCGATCTTTATAGCGATTTCCAACGAGCGTTTGAACAAAATACCGTTGCAAGTTGCCGCTTCATTCAAATGAACGCCGATCAAGAAGCGATGAAACAAACTGATATTCAATCATATTTAGAACAAATAAATGAACAATTCGCGGATATTTGTTTTAAAAACACTAATAAATTATTAGGTGACATGGTAGGAGTCGGTACAAAGAGGATGAAATTAAACTTTTCATTGAATGATTAATAATAGAAAAAGCTGTGCAAAAAATGAATTTGCACAGCTTTTTTTAGGAGATTTTTAGACTTTATGTGTAAGATTTGAATTTTGATATTACTAAAATAAATGCTTCTAATAAATTGTTGAAAATTTTATCTATTAAAAATGTTAAAAAGAAAAAAAACGGCATGTTACCACATTTTTTTAATTAAAAGTCCCCCATATATCCACAAAGTTACAATGTGATAGCGGTTAATGCTTCTATTTCTTTTTTCAACTGGTATAACTCTTTACGTTTTTCTTTTATTTCCTCTAGCCTTAGTGCTTCTAATTTTGCCATGGTGTGAATGGAACGGATTGTAGCATCTTGTAACGCATTAATGCGACCATCCTTTTCAATTAATACAGTACAACATTTTTCGCACTTTACGGGTTTCGTATCTCTTAGGATGGACCTAAAATATTCAATTGGATATCTTTGTTGACATTTCGGTTTTGGGCAAACTACATATGACATCAATAACTCCTCCTTATTTATGAATGATAATAATAAAAGAGTTTCTTTCTGAAAATGGAAGCCCTGATTATGTAGAAAATGATAATGACCATTACTCAAAAGTATCATAGCCACAACCAACATTTTCACAATGTCTACAGGATCACCATATGAGAACACCTTTAATAATAAACCCATTCCTCCGGTTTCTCCTTTCCTGTGGCTAATATGATACATTTTTATTCGTTTTTGGATACTTTGGCTTTATAACCTTTAGTTAAGATAGGTTTTTTAGTGTATTTTGTATCATTTATTTAACATCTAAATTTTCAAAAAATAATGTACAAAAGACTTATTATATGTTATTTATTACTATTTAAACAGGATTTTTGTTTTACAGCAAAAAGCCTTTTGAACTATTAATTATTTGGTAAATTGAAGGGCCAGATGTGACTTCACTTACTTAGTCATTCCAAAAAACGTGGTTCTCTTTTTTCGATAAATGCTGCAACGCCTTCTTTAATGTCTTCTGTTTGGAAAACACGACCAAAATAGTGAGCTTCCGTTTCTAGCGCATTGGATAGGCTTTGTTCATAACCCTCATCGATTGATTGCTTTGCATAGATTAGTGCTTGGCGTGAATGATTGGCAATTTTTTTCGCGAGTTGGAGGCCAGTTGTTAAGCCATACCATTTCTTTACAACGATATTCACTAATCCTATGGATAAGGCTTGCTCGGCTGTTAAGGGTTCTCCTGTGAAAATAATCTCTTTAGCTTTTGCTTTTCCAACTAATCTTGCAAGTCTTTGTGTGCCACCAGCACCAGGAAAAAGGCCAAGTTTGATTTCTGGTAAGCCAATCTTGATGTGTTCTTCTGCGATGCGAATATCACAAGCTAATGCTAATTCGCACCCTCCGCCAAGGGCAACACCATTTAATATACAGATAGTTGGGTAAGGCAATCCTTCGATTCGATTTAGTGGATGTTGTAGCCATTGAGATTTAGTCTTAGCAACATCTACCCCTTTTCCCATCCATTCAGGAAAAGATTTAATGTCTCCTCCAGCCATAAATGCCTTGTCGCCAACTCCCGTAATAAGAACAACTTTGACAGTTGGTGTTTGTTCTATTTCATCAATTTTACGATGTAATTGCTCGACTACATCAGCATCGAGTATGTTAACAGGGGGATTTTGGATTACAAGAATAGCTATTTGGTCTTCAATTGTTAAACTTACCTTTTCTTTATACTCCATAAAAGTCCTCCTCTTGTTTGCAATTGCTATACATATCACGTAATACAAACTTTTTCACCTTTCCAGAAGGTGTACGTGGAATGTCATCTACAAAAATAACTTTTTTAGGCGTTTTATAACTTGCTAAAAACTGCTTACTATATTGGATTAACTCTTCTTCTAATATCTTACTATCCCCTTTTAACACAATCACTGCACATACAGCTTCAATATATTTTTTGTCAGGTATCCCAATCACAGCTACATCTTTTACCGCTTCATGTCGATATAAGACATCTTCAATCTCTGCTGCATAAATATTTTCTCCACCACTTCGAATCATATCTTTTTTACGGCCTGCTACTGATAAAAAACCATCTTCATCAAACTTACCTAGATCCCCTGTTTTACACCAACCATTACAAAATGATTCCGCTGTTGCTTCGGGCTTTTCCCAATATCCTTCTGAAACACCAGGACTTTTAATCCAAATTTCTCCTACCTCACCTGGCAAAGCCTCACTTCCATCTTCTTTCATTACACGGACTTCCGTTAGTGGTAGTGGCGTTCCGACGGTTTTACTTTTCTTTATGGAGTGCTTCGAGTTCAAAGAAGTAGCAATTGGCTGTCCTTCCGTTAAACCATACACTTGTACAATTCCAACTTGCGGATAATGACGATATATTTTTTCTATAGCCCAAGGCATCAAAGGGTCTCCACCAGTATAAATTGTTTTTAAATATGCTAACTGATAATATGATAAGTTTGGCAAATTTAACATGTCATAAATCATAAATGGAAACAAAAAGCAGTCAGTCACCTTTTCTTTCTCAATTACTTTGAGCACACGTTCTATTTCGAATCCTCTACTTTTGGTAATGATGACTGTGCCTCCCATTAATAGAACGGGCAAGGCTAAATCCTCTATTGCACCAACATGATACAATGGCCCTGTAGTCATGGCTATTTCATTTCCTGTAAATCCCCATTGCATTATTTGAATTATTGAAAACCAAAAAGTTGTATTATGTGTCCACAGTGCCCCTTTAGGTCTTCCAGTTGTCCCAGATGTATACATAAGCATAACTGGATCATTTATAGAAATTGGAACATTATCAACTTCTTCAGTCGATCCATTCGATAATACATTCCAATCATCTGCCCAAGATGGTATTTTTCCATTATTAGAAAGACAAATAAAACGTTCAGTACAGATTTTTTCATGGATTGGATTTATTTTTTCACTAAATTCATTATGAAAGCAAAGAACTTTTGTTTTAGAATCATTAAGAATATATTCAAGTTCATTTGCCGTAAGTCTAAAATTAATACGAACAGCAATTGCGCCAACTTTACCTATAGCAAAGTATAATGCAAAATACTCTAAACAATTGGAAAAAAGAATCCCTACACTATCTCCTTTTTTTACACCTATTTTCAAAAGCTGATTGGCATAAGTATTGGATTTTTCATGTAAATCTAGAAAACTCCATGAACGACCAGATTCTTCACGCACCGCTGTTTTTTGCTTTAATCGTTCATCTGGGGCTATATACATTCTCCTTGTAAAATGACCAATATCCATTTCCACACCCCCTATTTTCTTATCAAAATCTGATGTGATTCTATCTGTTTACACTTCTAAATCATTTATATTATTTTAGAGTCAAAAATATTATTTTTTGCCCCTACCATTGTTTTCTATACTATTTGGAAAAAAGGCAGCATATTGTATTCAAAAGGAGGTCGGCAAAAATGTTAGGATTTATAGGTGTATTTGGTAGTTTGGCATTATTAATTTATTTAACAGTTAGAGGTGTGAATATACTAATTGCAGCTCCTATTGCTGCATTAATCGCTGCGGTTTGCAGTGAAATTTCACTATTCCCTCAATTAGCACAAGAAGGAAATCCTGATCTTCTTACTAGTTATATGAATGGATTTACCGGTTTTATCGGTTCATGGTGGTTGATATTTTTAGCGGGTGCTATATTCGGTAAAGTCATGGAAGATAGTGGCGCAGCAGATAGTGTCTCCAAATGGATTGTTGAAAAGATAGGAGTCAAATATGCTGCGTTATCTGTTGTCATTGCATGTGCTGTCTTAACTTATGGAGGTGTTAGTTTATTTATCGTTGCATTCTCCGTCTTTCCAATGGCATTAAGTCTATTTAAACAAGCGGACATCCCTAGACGATTTATACCTGCCACATTAGCTCTCGGTTCTGTTACCTTTACAATGACTTCAGCGGGATCTCCTGAAATTCAAAATTGGATTCCTATTTCTTATCTAAACACGACACCATATGCCGGATGGGAAGTTAGTTTAGTTGTTTCTATTGTTATGGCAACATTTGGTTTTTGGTGGCTAAAACGAATGATGTCAAAGGCTATGGAAAAAGGCGAAAGATTCGTAGCAAAAGAATTTGATAAAATAAATGAAGTTAACGATCGTCCACTACCTCATCCTTTATTGAGTATGACACCATTATTAGTGGTCTTACTCTTCTCATTTATCTTCCATAATTCTATAGGAACATCTGCACTAATTATCGCTTTAATCGGAGGTATATTAACTACATATTTAGTAAGTTACAAATATATGCAGAATAGACAGAAAGCGATTTCAGAAGGAGGACTTGGCGCTGTAATAGCTATTGCCAATACTGCTGCTATTGTAGGATTTGGGGGTATCGTAAAGGAAACACCCGCTTTTTTGGCAGCGGTAGATTTTATGACTAATATACCGGGAAGTCCATTAGTAGGTGGCGCATTAGCTATTGCTGTTTTAGCAGGCTTAACTGGCTCCTCTTCTGGTGGCCAAGCAATCGCATTGCCTTTAATTGCACCGCATTATTTAGATATGGGGGTTGACCCAGAGGCTTTACATCGAGTAGTGGCAATCTCTTCTGGTTCTCTAGATACACTACCTCATAGTGGCTATGTTGTCACAACAATTCATTCTATTGCACAAGAGTCATATAAAGATGCCTATCCTGCTTTTGGCGCGCTAACCGTCATTATTCCTATATTAGGATCTGTACTGGCGATTATATTATTTTCAATCTTTTAATTTTTAGGTGCCACTCCGTTCAAATAATACGGAAATTAGTAATATAACCTAGACTATTCAAAAAATAAAAAGAAGCCCTTCCATAGAACTGATTTATCAGCTTTATGAAGGGCTTTTCTTTTATATTTTAAACTGACCACTACATTTTTATAAAATTGATACTTTTATAACAGTCAATCCTCTGTTAAGGTAGTTTGTAATTAAGAAAACACATTATCAAATTAGATTTCTGGAGACTAGTAATCTGTTTGTATGTAACTATTTCCCGATATCTAAAAAGGAGGGTATTATTATGCAATAAGCAGCAAGTCATACTTATTGTCGCTTCATTCAAATGAACGCCGACCAAGAAGCAATGAAACAAGCTGATATTCAATCATATTTAGAACAAGTAAACGAACAATTTGCAGATATTTGTTTTAAAAACACCAATAAGTTATTAGGTGACATGGTAGGGGTCGGTACGAAGAGGATGAAACTGAACTTTTCGTTGAACGATTAATAGATGGAAAAAGCTGTGCAGAATTGCACAGCTTTTTTAGATTATTATTAACTTACGATTTGAAAAACAATACTTGCAATCCTTGTTTCTAATTAGAAAAAACAACTACTGAAGCTAATTCATTAACTATTTCAAAAAGGTTTTAAAGTGTTGGTACGTTTTTTTAGGTATATATTTCTTTTGTTTGGTCGTAAGTTTTTTGTATGCAGTATTTACTTTTTTAATTTGTGCTTTCGATGATCGGCGGTTGATTTTTTCCATATCATTCGCCACGTCACCTGCTGCTCTCATATCAATCGTTTTTTCGTGATCTGTTAATACCTCTTTATAAATAAGGAATTTTTTTTGAGCTTTTGTTAGTTTATCATATTGAGATCGTACCTTTTTAACAGTTGATTTATAGTTTTTCGATGTGCTAAATCTAATGTTTCGGATGGCTTTATCAACGTTTGCCGCTGCTTTTTGATCTTTTACAGTTTGCTCATTTGTTAGAAGTTTTTTATAACTTTTTTTAGCAACTGCCTTTTGTTCTGAAGTTAATGCGTTATAATACTGACGGGCTTCCTTTACACGTTCTTGATAATCACCATCTTCTATAAACATATACAGTTCATCTGCAACGGATTCAAATTGGTGAATTGGTTCTTCAAATTTAATTTGCGCTTCAGCTTTCTCAAGTTTTGTTACGAAGTCAGGATTGAACATCTCTTTTTGTTTATCTGTAAGAATGGAGTATTGTTGACGGGCTTTCCAGACAAGCGACTCATCTGTTCCCGCTTCTATAATCAGGTTTTCAACACGTTTAACCCTATTTTGATTAACCGTAACCTCCATTGCTTTTGCTTGCTCGTAGCTCGCTTCAGCCAATTCCTCTGCAGCCGAACTAAGCTGTACAAAATCGCTGTAGGCCTGATTCAATTGCCCTAATGCGCGGTATGAATTGATATCAATACTGTCTACATAAGCTTTAAAAACATTCGCCTCTTGCTGGATTTGAACTCTTTCTTCACATTGTCTCAGCATGAAAGAGGCACCGTTTTTTTTCGCTATCGCCATCTGACTTGGCGTTAAATTCGTATACATTTCACGTGCACTACTTACTTTTTCTTCATCAATGATATCGGTTACTTCATATTTAAACTTATAAAGTTTTGCTACATAATGCACTACTTCTTGTGCTATTTTTTCATCTGCTAAATGTTTTTGATAAGCAATAGTCATTTCTTCAGTTGTTGCCGCCTTTACACCTTGCTGATTGGTTAGCAAGAGGATACTCATCCCAATCATTGCTGATGAAAGCATGATCCATTTTTTTCTCATATGTAATAACCTCCGGAAATTATTATGTATAAACGTATTTTATCATAATTTTAATAATTTTTATAAAAATATATAAAAAACGACCTAGAGATTAAGTCGTTTTTAAAAAATTATTCATTTGTTCTAGGCAATGTCCGTTCAGATTGTAATTGATTTGCTATTTTATTTAGTAGATTATCGATTATTTTTTCTATAGCTGAAAAACCCCACTCCTCAAAACATTTTCTAATTCTTCAAAAACTCTGACCACTACATTTTTTATAAAATTGATGCTTTTATAATAGCCAATCCTTTGTTAAGGTAATGTGTAATTAAGAAAACACATTATTTAGATTTTTGGAGATTAGTAATCGGTTTGTGTGCAACTATTTCCTGATATCTAAAAAAAGGAAGGGATTATTATGCAAAAAGCAGCAAATCATGCCTACAACAAAACACGTACTTTTGAATTAATCCTTAGTGCAATGTGTATTGCACTTGTATTCGTTGCAACAATGATGTTAAATATTAAACTACCAATTGCAGCAAATGGTGGTTTGGTTCATCTTGGTACAGCTATGCTATTGATCGTATCTATTCTATTTGGTCCAAAAACCGGTGCTATTGCTGGAGCATTTGGGATGGGCATATTCGACTTAGTTTCTGGTTGGACATTGTGGGCTCCTATTACTTTTATCTCTCGGGGATTACAAGGATACATAGCAGGAAAAATCGCTTGGTCTAATGGACGTAAAGGAAACCATATTGCTATTAATATACTCGCTTCTATCGTTTCAATGCCACCTATGATTGCTGTCTATTATATTGGAGAAGGCATTCTATATGGTAATTGGATACAACCAATGGCCTCTATCCCTGGAGATCTTGTTCAAAATATATTAGGGCTCATCATATCTATTCCAGTTTGTGCCTTTTTGAAAAAAATAAAAGCTTTTCAATAAAAAATAGAAAAGTGCCAAAGAATTTACTCTTTAGCACTTTTTTCATCCTTTAAAATCAAAATCCTATATACTTTTACAACAACATTCTTAAGTATTTTTCGAAGTTAACGCCTGCTTCTTTTGGGGTTTGTTCCAAGGAAGTATCGCTGATGGCAGCATTTAGAAAACTTTCTGCAAGTTGAACTGATTTTCTTAAATCATCCCCTCGCATCATGCCCCCCATAATGACTGATGCAAATAAATCTCCTGTGCCAGAATAACTTTCACCATTATACGGGATGGCATCATAAAATGTCTTACTTCCATCTAAGTACATATTTCCTATTAACTTCTCATTAAGATTTATCGGAGGATTAACTCCCGTGATAATGACTTTGGCACCTGTTTCTTGCTGTAACATCTTGCCGGCTTCCTCTATAGCTTTGATAAAATCCTTTTTATTCGAATAACTATGTAACTTATCATAAGATAATCCCGTTAATAGACAACATTCTGTCACGTTCGGAGTGATTACATCAGCATATTTCACAAGCTCCCGCATTTGCCCTAGCAATTCATCTGTAAAAAACTTATATGCTATGCCCATATCACCCATTACCGGATCCACCAGTAAACTTGTTTCTTTAGTCTGAAATGTATCTAAAAAGTGAAAAATATTATTAATCTGCTTTTTGCCTGTTACAAAGCCTGTGTAGATGCCCTCAAACGTTACATCCATCTTGTTCCATTCATCCTCAAAGTAATGCATTTTATCTGTAAAATCTTCGCAAAAAAAGCTTGCATAACCAGTTTGTGCAGACAATATAGCAGTTGGCAAAGGACAGACTTGCGTACCCATTACCGAAAGAACGGGAATAGCAGCTGTTAATGAACATCTTCCAAAAGATGATAAATCCTGTATTACCGCGACCTTTTTCATAAAACCAGTACCCTCCAAAAGTTGTATCTAGCTTAAACTTTAACTATCGTACCATAAAAAAAGAGCAGGGAAAATCCCTGAATTACTAGCACTTAGTTTTATATTGATTTTTATCTTACTTCTTATAACAATCGAATTTCTATAAATAAAAATACGACTTAACGAAAACTATATTTTATCTAGTTTCATTAAGTCGTATGTTTCTGTATTATCTACGAAAATAGAATAATTTGTTATCTAATTAGTTTGTAGCTTTTTTTAATTCTTCTATTTCATCTTTACTTCCTACTTCATCCAATGATTCATCTCGCTCGATTTTATGCATGTGGAGAACGTGTTGTGAAGGAGGTATGATGAGACTCACTACAACGATTGTAATTCCTGATATGACAACACCTGAAAATCCAGGTACGAGCCATAACTCACTTAACAACCCGATAAATCCATCTGATTCAACTTTTGGTCCAGGAACATGTGTAAGTGATGTAATAATATAATAGGCAAGTCCAGCAGTAATACTTGCCCAAACAGCCGGTGTACTTACACGCTTCCAGAAAGGTCCGAGAACAATTGGCCAGAATATCGTAACAAAGATAATATCCCAAGCTAAATAAGCTAAATCGATTACTTTTTGTGCACTAACAGCTAATATAAAGCCTAATACAGCACTTAAAAGAATCATAATTCTAGAGAATAATAATAATTTTTTTGAGTCTGGGTTCTTATTGATAAAATCGAGATAAATGTTTTTCGTCACAATCCCTGAAGTAGCAACGTAACAAGCGGCAACAGTTGACATACCCATTGCAGCCATTGCTGTTAAGAATATTGCTGACAATACCGGAGGAAAATAACCTTGTGCAAATGCTAACATCAGCGTTTCAGGATTTTTACTATTTGGGTAAATTGTTTTAAAAGCTTCTCCTAACATACCAGGCATCCAACTGATTGCTATAATGACAATCCCCGCAATAATCATACTTTTTTGTGCTACACGTGGACTTTTCGCAGCAGCAACCCTTTGTCCTAAATCTACAGCTGGAATATCACCAAGCGCTAAAACTAAATAGAGCGTCCAAAATTCTACTCCACCCTTATTGAACAATTCACTTATATTCCACCAGTCTGGGTTAAATGTAATGTCATGATAATTGAACATAATGAAAATCGAAATACCTAAAATTCCAAGAATCGCAAGTGTTCCTTGTACTACTTCAGTATATGCAACTGCCCATAAACCACCTATAACGGAATATAAAGCTGTCAAAGATACGAATAATAAAGCAGCTGGTAAAAAATCAATTTGTAAAAGCGTTTGGATAATATAGGTTCCACCAACAGTTAATGCACCAGCATTGAAAACACCAAATGCGATAGCCATTACGATACCTGTATAGGCACCTAATTTTTTACTACCATATCGTAAACCATAATAATCTGCTAATGTCCAACCTCTTAATCTTCTAAGAGGTTTGGTCCATATTAATGCGCCTAAAATCATACATGTACCTAGACCACCCATAGTAGCAGATCCTTCAAATCCACCACTAGTGTAGCCTGAACCGACAGCAGCAAAGAAGAATGGAGCAGCTAATAATGCTGCAATCAGACTTCCAGTTACAACAGATAACGGCATACTCCAACCGGCCACGATTAAATCCTCAGCCGTTTTGACACGTCGATATCCTTTAAAACCAATAAAATATATAAAAATCAAATACAATGAAAAAACAATAATATTCAACAATTCCATTACTCCTTAACTACAACATTATCCATTCATAACGCCCCCACCATTAGGGCCTAAAATTTGTCCTGTATAAAAATCAGCACATGATGATGCTAAAAACAAGACACTTTTAGCAATTTCTTCTGGTTGGGCTAATCTTTTTAAAGGATATTTTGCTGACTCTTCCTCAACATAGTTGTCACCGAATTCTGCTAAAATATCAGTAAATGTAGCGCCCGGTGCAACTGCATTAACATTAATATGTGGAGCCAGCTCTCTTGCTAATGATTTGGTAAATGCATTAATACCACCTTTAGCAGCGGAGTAATGTGCATATTCTTCACATCCTAAACTTCCTAGGTCAGAAGAAATGTTGACGATTTTACCTTTGTTTCTCTTTAACATTCTTTTTGCAGCTTCTCGACAATTATAAAAGTTTCCATAGAGATGAACCTTTATCATTTTGTCCCACTGTTCATCTGTCATTTCTGTTATAGGAGCATTTTGCGCAATTCCTGCATTGTTAACTAGGATATCAATGTCTCCTAAATGCTTGTCCATGTACTGAAACATTTCACTTACTTGCTTTGAATCAGATACATCCGCATTGTATTTAAATGCTTTTACTTCGAATTTTTCTGCCTCTAAACGCGTCGTTTCTGCAATTTGATCATTGCCTACATAATTGATCAAAACATTGGCACCTTGTTCAGCAAATGCTAATGCGATGGCTTTACCAATCCCCATACTAGAACCTGTGATGAGTACATTCTTTCCTGTTAGTTTTAAATCCATTATTTGTCATCCTCTAATTCAAATTTCGTAATAAGTGCTTGCAATTCTTCCGCTGTATGACCTAAAGTATTGGAAGCATCTTTTACTTCTTGCATTGCAACTAATTGCTCTTCTGTTGAACTTGAAACATTTAGTGAAAACTCTGCAGATTGTTGTGAAGTTGTCTTCATATTGTTAAGAGATGCTGCCACTTCTTCAGATGCCGCTGAAATTTGTTGTGATGCTGCTGAAATTTCTTGAATTTGTTGAGCTACATCTTCAGTAGAATTCAATATTTCTTTAAAAATCGAACCTGCTTGAGTTGTATATTCTAATCCAGTTTTAACATTCTCTTTACCTTTTTCCATAACTGTTATGGAAGCATCTGATTCAGATTGAATTTCATTAATAATCTTGAATATTTCTGAAGCAAAATGAGATGATTGTTCGGCCAATTTCTTGACTTCACCTGCAACAACGGCAAATCCTTTCCCATGTTCACCAGCTCTTGCTGCTTCGATAGCTGCATTTAGTGCTAATAGATTGGTTTGATCTGCTATATCGGTGATGAAATTGACAATACCACTAATTTTACTTGAGTTGTCATTTAGTCCTCGAATTGTTTCATCCATCTGTTTTACAGATTCACTTATTAAATTCATTTGATTTATAATTTGCTGAATCACTTCATTTCCTTGTTTCGCTGCATCGGTAGTAAGTTGCGATGTTTCAGAAACTGTATAAGCTGATTCTGCAATTTTTTGTATACTTTCTGCTGATTCTCCCATAGCAAGAGCTGTTTCTTCTGTCATAACCAAAGCAGTTTCAGCATTTTGTGCGATTACTTCCATCTCTTTCGAAACATGTGTAACTTGGTCGTAAGTTTCATTTGCATTTGTTGTTAATTGACTTGCTGAAGAAGCTACGTTATTCGATGTATTTTTTATATTTGAGATGATATGTTGTAAATTTTTCACCATTGTTTGAATAGATTGTGAAAGTTTTCCTACCTCATCATTTGAGACTTTTAAATCTACATGAGTTAAATCTCCATTTGCCACTCGGTTTGCAACGACAACTGCATTGTTTAGTGGTTTAAGTAAACGGTCGATTGTAAAGTAAAGAATGACAAGTAATATTAATAGACCTACAATAGCTAAAACAATTTCCTTAATAATGCTTTTCATAATAATCTTATTAATATAATCCGCTGAATAATCGATTCCTAATACTGCTACAGTCTTTCCGCTTTCGTCTTTTAAAGGCGTGAAGACAGTTCGCCATGAACCATATGAATCTTTGAAAATATCTGTTACTTCTGGTCGATCATTCTTAATAGCAAGTTTTGCAGTTTTTACATGTATTGGCGCAAGGTCCGTAAATAATTCTCCTGCTTTATAAACTTCATTTAAATTTTTTGTAAAACCGAGAGTGGTAACTCCATTCGGTTCCATTTTCCAAATGTAACTCCAATACATAACACCTTGCTTATCTTTAATGTTATCTAGCTTTTGTTGTACATTAAGAAATCTCTGATCGTTTCCTCCACTTATGTTTAGTAAATCAGACACTTCTTTAGGACTTAAATTCATAGAAGTTAATAATCCTACACCTTTTAATTCTTGTTTAAGACTAGTCTTCATCTGACTTTGTAATTGTGTAATACTTTGCGTTGTAATGACTGCGAAAAGTGCAATGACAATTATAGAAACTGTTAATAAAATTTTGTTTTTTAGTGACAGCTTTTTGAAAAATTTCATAGTAAGTCCTTACATCTCCTTCAACTAATGTGAATCCAATTAGCAACCTCAAGTAATAAAATAATTATCATAAATGGTTATTCATTCCTAAAAAATCATTTTCCTATATTACAAAAAGACTAAAATTGAACCATTTGAAAATATACCATATATTCTAATTAACATCAATAAAATGTCCTATTATATTCAATATTTTTCATTAATACAAGTAAATAATAACTATTTATCGTTAGAGGGTTTGTATATATAAAGAATTATTTAATCTCCAATCATCCCCCACTATTTTTATCTCTCTTGTGCATCTAAGTCCCAGGTCTTAGAAAAAATACACGTCAGGGCCAATATGGATTTTTTTAATATTTCTTACAATTACTAAAGAGGACATGGAAAAAGGGGGCAATGTTATGGTGCATCATTAAAAAGTATGTATTTTTTCGAAAAAGTGTGATATTTCGCTCTACATTCATCGTATATTTTAATTTGTGTTTAATCTGTTTTTAAGAGGAGGTTTATTATGTCGAATATTACTAAATGGGCTTTTGGTAACAAGCCTGCCATTGCCTTTTTGACAGTTCTCATATTAGTACTCGGTGCTGTCAGTTATTTTAGGCTACCTATGGAATTTTTACCATCTGCGGATAATCCGCAAGTTACCATCATTTCGATGGGGCAAGGAACGGATTCTAAAACAATGGAATCTGAAGTTACCATTCCCATTGAACGGGCAGTAAAAGGGTTAAATGGAAAAACATCCGTCTATTCAACGACTGGAGATGGATTTTCAAAAATAGATTTAAACTTCGAATCAGATTATGATATGAAACAAGCGAAACAAGATGTAGAAGAGGCAATTAGTAATGTGACTTTACCTACTAATATCTCAAAACCAATCATCTCTCAACTGAATACTTCAATGATTCCAATTGTTAACATTGCTGTCACCTTTAAAGATGGTTTGACGGATCAAAACAAAGAGTTTGCACGAGAGGAACTTCAATCACGCTATCAAGAGATTAAAGGGGTTTCTAGTGTAGATGTATACGGGATTACGAATTCCAGTATTTCAGTCCATTTAGATGAGAAAAAAATGGGTCAAAACCAAATTACACTTCAATCAGTTATGGGGATTCTTCAAGGACAAAATACGGCAGTAGCTGTTGGTGAAAAGAATATTGATGGTAAAACAAGTAATATCAAAGTTATAGGTGACGTATCAAGTATTGCAAAACTTAAAGAGTTAACTGTAGCACCTAATGTTACACTTGCCGATATCGCAACTATTAAAGAATCTACAGATACAAATTTCATCAGTCGCTTTAATGGAAAAGACAGTTTAAATATTAACATTACAAAAGACAGTCAATCCAATGCAGTGGCAATAAGTAAAGAAGTTGAAGAAGTAACCAAAGAAATCAATAAAGAATTTGATCAGCAGGAATCTGTGATTTATGTTTCCTCAGCTGATTTGGTACAAAACTCCGTTCATACGATGATTAAAGAAGTACTCATAGGGGCACTGTTTGCAACCATTGTCATTATGCTCTTTTTACGCAATATCCGAACTACTTTTATCACGATTGTATCGATTCCATTGTCACTTTGCCTTACCCTCTTCCTACTATCAAGGTCTGGCGTTACATTGAATATTCTAACGCTAGGTGGTGTCGCTGTTGCAGTTGGGCGATTAGTGGATGATAGTATTGTTGTGATTGAGAATATTTTCCGTAAAATGCAAACAGAGAAATTCTCGATCCGTATGGTAATCGATGCAACAAAGCAAGTAGGCGTTGCCATTACTGCTTCTACCTTAACAACTGTAGCTGTTTTTCTACCTATGAGTCTATTGAGTGGAGGCTTACAAGCATTCCTTTTACCTTTCGCGTTAACAGTTACCTATTCCTTGCTCGCTTCTTTGCTCGTAGCATTGACAGTTGTCCCATTAATGAGTGCCGGATTATTAAAAAATACAAAACTACCGAAACATAAACCAGCTGTTCGTTTTCCAAAAATCGTGAATTGGTCCCTAAACCACAAATGGATAATCTTCTCAATCTCATTGTTCTGTTTTATCGGTTCAATTGGCGCTTACTTTATCATTCCAAAAGGTGCAGTTGATAATTCTTCTGCAGATTACGTTACAGCAACACTAACTTATCCAGATGACACGCCATTTGAAACAGTAAAAGAAAAGTCTATTGAACTTGAATCTTCTATTCAAAAAATGGATAAGGTCAACCAAGTTTTTACACAGGTTGGCTCATCTGCAGAAGATGCACAATATGGTGTAGTAGGATCTTCGTCACAAGCATTCTATAGTATTCTGTTGGACAATAAAAAGGATACAGACCTAATAGTCAAAGAGTTAGAAAAGGAAAAAGAACAATATCCAGATGCCACTTTAGAAGTTACGGCATCCTCCTTTATGATGGGTGGAGCGAGTACAAATATTACTATTGATGTTGTTGGTGATAATTTAGAAGAGCTTGAAAATGTAGCTACCAATATTAAAGAAAAAGTACAAAATGTCAAGGGTGTCGATAAAGTAATCACAAATCAAGAACAAAAGAAAACCGTTTATTCCTTTACTGTGGATCCTGCAAAAGGAAACACTGAACAAATTGCTCAACAGTTAGGTGTCCTATTAAATAAAACACCAATTGGCACGATTAATGTAAACGACAAACAAAAAACAGTCTTTCTAGAACCTTTCCTAGACACTAAAACAGATAAAGATTTAAAAAATATAAAAGTTCTCACAAGTGCAGGTCAAGTACCAGTGTCTTCCATCGCGACATTACAAAGCGAAGAACTTTCAACGACTCAATTCCATAAAGACGGAAAACCATACCTTCGCGTTACAGCAACAGTAGATCCTGCAAAACTATCTAATATAGCAAAAGATATTAATATAGTGATTTCCGGTGATAATAATGAAAAAAAAGGTATAGACATCCCCGAGAATATAAAAGTTCTAGTCGGTGGAGCTAGTAGTGATCAAGCAAGTGATTTTGCCGATTTATTTCTTATTATGCTAGCATCAATTGGCATTGTATTTTTGATCATGATTATTACATTTAAATCGATTAAAACTCCAATTGCCATTCTGTGCTCTCTCCCACTTGCTGCAATTGGTGCCATTTTAGGTATTTTAATCAGCAGAATACCAGTTGATATAACTGCTCTTTTAGGTGCATTAATGCTGATAGGCATCTTAGTGACCAATGCCATTGTACTATTAGACCGTGTCAGACAAAATGAACGCACGATGATTATTCGTGATGCACTAATCGAAGCAACAGCTACAAGGATGCGACCTATCTTTATGACCGCAGTGGCAACCATTTGTGCGATGCTTCCACTGTTATTGAAGAAAGCTGAAGCAGGAAGTTTAGTCTCACAAAGCCTCGCAATTGTAGTAATCGGCGGGTTAGCTATGGCTACCCTACTTACCCTTATTGTAATTCCATGTGTATATGAACTGCTTTACTTTAGGAAGTCGAAAAAACAGCGTATGAAAAAAGAAACTATAGAAGAGAGCTATCAAGGAGGAAACATCACTTACTGAATCACCTTAATATCAAGAATAGAAAAACCAGACTTTAGCTTGAAGGCCAGAGTCTGGTTTTTCGTATTTTTCTCAGATTCAAACTGAACAGTTCTTAAGTACCACAATACGTAATAAACGGTCCGTTTTCTTTTGGAGGGTTTTGTAAATGTTGATGTTCTTTTTTTACTGTAAAGGGTGAACGTAAAGCATCGACTAATGTTTCTACATATGAAAGATCACCCTGCTCTGCAAATTTGAGTGCTTCTTCTACATAATGATTTCTTGCAATAATCGCTGGGTTAATATTACGCATCGAATACTTTGCCATTTCTAATGATGTATTTTCTTTTTGTAAGCGAAGATACCATTTCTTTTGCCACGTTTTAAAATCTTCTGTTTCGAAAATGTCTTGTGCTTCATCCGTACTTAGGCTACGGAATGTATTCGTAAAATCAGCTTGTTGTTGATACATCATTGTTAATAGTTCATCTATTAATGAGGCATCTTCTTCCATTGCTACTTGTAAACCTAATTTTTTACGCATACCTTCAAGCCAATAATGCTGAAATACTTTTGGATATTCATCAAGTTTTTCTTGCATAATAGTTAAAGCTTGCTCCTCATCATCATGCACAAGTGGTAATAAGGTTTCCGCTAAACGTGCCAAATTCCAGCTACCGATTTTTGGTTGGTTTTCGTATGCATAGCGTCCCGTTGTATCAATGGAGCTAAAAACAGTCGCTGGGTCAAAGGTATCCATAAATGCACAAGGTCCAAAATCGATTGCTTCACCACTGATGGTCATATTATCAGTATTCATAACTCCATGGATAAAACCAATTTGCTGCCAACTAGCTATCAACTTCGCTTGTCGATAAAGTACATTACTGAAAAAATCAGCATATGGATTATCGTGAGATGCAAGTATAGAATCATGGCGTTGAATCGCATAATCGGCGAGCTCTTTTAAATCTTCTTGATCACAAAAATGACGTGCAAATTGGAATGTACCTACACGTAAATGACTAGATGCTACTCTTGTTAAAATGGCACCATCTAACACTCGCTCACGATATACTGGTTCTCCTGTTTTAACAACAGCTAAACTTCTCGTCGTTGGAATATGAAGTCCATGTAGAGCTTCACTAATGATATACTCTCTTAACATCGGCCCTACTGCAGCGCGTCCATCGCCGCCACGTGAATAAGGCGTTCTTCCTGATCCTTTTAATTGAAAATCTCTCAATCCTAACTTTGTTTCTTCTTCGCCGATTAAGATAGCCCGTCCATCACCAAGCATCGTAAATTGTCCAAATTGATGCCCCGCATAGCTTTGTGCAATTTGCGCTGCAGATTCCGGCATCTCATTCCCCGCAAAAATTTGCAATGCTCGCTCACTCTTTAAAATACTGATATCAATCCCCAGTTCTTCTGCCAATCTTTCATTTACTACTAAAAAAGACGGATTCTTCACTGGATTTAATGGTACAACTTTATAAAAGGAAGATGGTAGCGACATATAACTTTGATGTTCTTGCATATTTTCTCCTCGCTTGTTACATATTCTTATTAACAGTATAAAGGAAAAACCTTAGTAATGATGGTTTAGGTATGGTTTAGAAAATCTTGCATCAGTAGGTGCTTCATTATAAACAAAAACTTTTTAAATAAGTATTTGCATTAATTCTTTACATATCCATATCAGTTCACAGCTATTAAGGTGATACATTTTTTAGTCTTCCTTTATATTTGGTGCTTTCCCGCGGTTTTGGGCTGTTCTCCCGCGGTTTTCTATTAATCTCCCGCGATTTTTTACTACTCTCCCGCGATATTCTACTTTTGTTCCGCGAAAAAATAAATTTAAGTCCTAACACTATATCTATATGTACCTTTTAAACCACTCCATAATAAAAATACAGCTTGATTTCCATAAAATTCAATCAAGCTGTTTATCTTTTATAGACACAAACGTTTTAAAATTGTTAAATTTTCTTCCAAAAACAATCTATGCTCATTTATTCCTCGGCGTTTACACCAACCAATACTATTAAATACATCTGTAAACTGATAAAAAGGCAATGTTTCTTCTAAATTGATCAATGGTCGAATACTGTTATAGCCTTCTTTATATGCATTGTATAATGTTTGGTCAAAGCGTAAAAAGTCTCGATTTATCTTGGTGAAATCTATTTCTGTTGAACCAAATCGTACACTTTCAAAATCGATTACGCCTGAAACTTGATCTCCATCAACAATAATATTTGCTGGACGAAAATCCATATGTATAAAACTAGGTCCATCAGGTGGTGCTAACTGTTTCTTCATATTCTCAAATTTTTGGATAACCTGATTGTATAAACTTTCATCCAGTACTTTCTTTACATCCTCTGCGAAACTATAAAATTGGCGCTCTACGAATTTCGACCAACTAGAAAATTCATTTTGTATCCATTCTATTTTTTGACCATTTGGGTTAACGTTATGTATTGTTGCATGAAGGACACCAACTTGAAAGGCTAATCCTGTAGAGACATGAGTTGTTAACGGTGTTCCTTGTAATCTTGATAATAAAAATGCTCCTATACAATCCTCATCACCATCCCAATAATCAAGCATTTTCGGAATGGCAACGTTCCCTTCTAAAATTTGATATGCTTCTAACTCCCGCTGAAACTTCAATTTTGTATAAGGAATTTTGATATAGACCGTTTCACCATTTAACAAATTACATTTATAGACAGTTGAACTATGAGAATCTTCAACATTGTCAATTGACAGTACGTTTAATCTAAATTGATCTATCACACGATTTAACATTTATATTCACCCTCTCTTTTATATTCATCACATAATTATATAGTAATTTAAAAATTCTGTAATTTAAGAGGGCTATTAAAAAAAAAAAAAAGGTGCTCCTTATTCTCAAATAAGGATAGCACCTTTATAGTCACTAAATCTTTGTCAGAACAATTCCACCAATTGCCGTTAAAACACCGATAATTTGATAGAGTTTCATTTTTTCTTTATACAGTAAAACACTTCCTAATACGACAACTAAACAACTTAGACTGACGATTGGGAATACAATACTTGCGATACCAGTATCTAATGAGAAAAAGTAACTGCTATATCCTACTACACTGAAACAGCCAATCACTGCTCCAATTTTCACTTCAGAGCGACGCCATTTTTCCTTTGTCACCAAGCTTTGGATGATTAAATAGACAGCTCCACCACCGTACATACAAAATAGCGTATTAATCGAATCGATTTGTAAGTGTGATGAAGTTTTCATTAATATACCTAGAACACCAAAGCATAATATTGAAAGTAAAATTCGATACATCCAAGGCATATAGTTGATGTTGCCTGTGGTGCTACCTGGACTATATTGAATGACTGCTGCTGATCCAAGCATCACAATAATACCAATCCATTGAATAAGTGAAATATGTTCATGGAAAATTAGTGCAGCACTTAAAATTGGAATGACTGTATATGTACTAATAATGGGTGATGTTAAACTTGCAGGTCCATTTTCAAAAGCCTTTGTCATTTGAATATTCCCGTTCGCATTTAATATACCGATTACTGCTCCAAGTACTATTGTTAATAGATTAAAAGGAGCAAATCCTTTAATACTTCCATACCCTACCATTAACAAAAATGCGATCAGGTAGAAGAAAAACTGCATATGTACTTTCGACATCATTTTTCCTGATATTGCTTTAAAAATTAGATTATTGATGCCAAAACAGAGCATCGTCAAAACTGCTGTAACAATCCACATAAAAATCCTTCTCTCTAGTTGCTATTGCTTATTTTAATATGAAGATTGCGTTCATGTAGCAATATTTAAGAAATTCATCATTTCTCGTATAAAATTGGTAGGTTATAAACATGAAATAGAAAATCTAATTCAAAAAAGGATCTTGAAAGCACATTCAAGATCCTTTTATTTGTATTTTACTTTTTTAATTTTTTGTTTTGTTCTGTTGCACTATCTGCTCGTTTGAATTCTTTTCGATAAGTGACTTCTTGCATCGATGTCAATCCATTATCTTTTGTTGTTAACTGTTGATGTGGTAACTTACCATCCTTCAAATAGTAACACTCCCTTCTTTATTATCTACTTCAGTTTTTCCTATGTAACGATTTATATACATGAGGGTTTTTCAGTAAAAAAATCAGAGAAGCACTAGTCTTATTATGTTTCATTAATCCAAAAAATTTTTCAATCAAAATAAAAAATAGAAGTGAGCTATTTTAAACCCACTCCTACTTCTATCACCAATCTCTTTGTATCCAATCATTACTAGTAAACTGTGGCAGGATTTCTTTGTTACCTGTTTTTACTTTTGGTTGTAAAACATACCATCCTCTGCCATTGACAGAGTCGTCTGTAGAATATTGAAAACGGATAAATCTCGTTCCTATTGGTAAAGATGTCGATTGTTTTTGCCATCGATTACTAATACCTGTAAATGTGTCGAGCTCTTGCCAAAGAATGCCGTCTTGAGAACTTTCAATTTTGCCGAAATCCTTATTTTTTTGTATTTGATACCAAGTTTGAAATATAAGAATGGAAGGTTTTTGTATGTTTACTTTCGCTTGTAGGATTGATTTTTTGTTGTCTCCAAATCCGGCAAACCACGCTTTTTGATGTCCTGGAATAGCGACAGGAATAGCATCAGCTGCCTTTCTTGCTACAAGTCTCCTTGTTTGATTGATCGAAGTTGTTTGACGCGTTGGATGTACGCGATTGGTAAGTAAAATGACGATAGTGTTGTTTTTAGGGCTAATTACTAAAGACGTTCCAGTAAAGCCTGTATGCCCCATTGTATTTACATTACTTAGTGCATCCATATACCAGCCTTGGTTCAATTCAAATCCAAGTCCATGCTCAGTATCCGGTATTGCTTGAATCATATTTTGTTCCATTAAGGCAATTGTAGATGGCTTTAATATTTGTGTTTGACCATATTTACCTTTGTTTAAAAATATCTGTCCTAAGATTGTTAAATCATGCGCTGTAGAAAACAAACCTGCATGGCCCGCAACTCCATCCATAGACCATGCATTTTCATCATGAACTTGTCCCCATACTAGATTTCTGCCAGTCCAAGGTTGATATTCTGTAGCTGCAATTCTATATTTTAAAGAAGCTGGTGGATTAAACATTGTGTCCTTCATACCTAATGGCTCTGTTATATTTTGCTTTATATATTCATCTAATCTTTGTCCTGTTAGTCTCTCAACAAGAACGCCTAATGTAATCATATTTAAATCACTATACTTATAATTTGTACCTGGAAGATTGACAAGACCATGCTTTAAAACGATTGCTATTCGTTCTTCTCTTGTTTTCCCCATTTTATATAGTGGGATTCCAGATTCAAATCCAGACGTATGTGTCAGTAGTTGACGAATTGTAATTTTCTCTTTATTATTTTCTGCAAACTCAGGGATATACGTTACAACAGCGTCTTCTATCGATAATGTACCTTCTTCAAATAATTGCATAACTGCAATAGATGTGAAGATTTTGGTGATTGATGCAATATCAAAAATGGTATCCTTCCTCATATATATTGGATTTTCTGCTTCTGTAAACTGATCATCCAAATATCTGTAGGCATATCCATAGGCTTGCTCTTTCAAAGTTATTCCTTTTGTAGCGATTGAAACAACAACACCTGGCATAACGTTCAGATGAATCGCATTTTGGATGATTTGATCAATCTCATTCAAAGGAGCCTTGACGATTCCATGAATATTGATCATGATTATTATTCACCTCTGACTTTTTAGACGAAGATGTAAGTACTGCTAATGCAAGGACTTAATAAGCACACTGATCGAGCATGGTTTGCATATCCTCTACTCAAACTACATCCTCCTGGTATTACTTATTATATTCAAAAACAATTATCCAAATTAGATACTAATCCAGAACTATTCACTTTAATCGTGAACACGCAGCAATAATGTCGTAAATTTCCCGCGCACGAAAAAAAGGCACCCTATAAAGGATGCCTTTTATATTTAATGTAATATTAATCTACTAAAGATTAAAGTTTAGTTACATTAGTAGCTTGTGGTCCACGGTTGCCTTCTTCGATACCGAATTCAACTTTTTGACCTTCTTCTAATGTTTTGAAGCCTTCGCCTTGGATTGCTGAGAAGTGTACGAATACATCGTCTCCGCCTTCAACAGCGATAAAGCCGAAACCTTTTTCTGAGTTAAACCATTTTACTGTACCTTGTGTCATTTAAATGACCTCCAATAATAAATTTAATTAATTCATTTTCTAATAGAGATAAAAAAATCACCTTTTAAAATGATCGTTACAAACACAATCATTTTTGAAGGTGAATGCTTTGTTTCCGATTAGTTCAATTAACTATTGTATTAATTATATATAATTTTCTTTCATTTGTCCACTAAAACAGGATTATTTTTTGAATATCTTTTTTCTTTGACTCTCAGCTTGTCATTCTATCTATAATATATCCGCCCAAATTTTAATAGCTGTAACTAAGATTAGAACAGCTAAAAAGAGTTGCAACAGTTTAGTATTCATTTTCTTACTCACTTTTGCACCAATCGGAGCTGCGATTAGTCCAGCAATAATGACAATAACTGCTGGGAGATAATCGATTTGTCCAGTTACAATTTTTCCGAAAGAACCTGCAATCGATGAGATAAATGTTACAGCTAAACTAGATGCAATTGTCATTCTTGTTGGAATACGTAAAATGAGAAGCATGATTGGTATTAACAAGAAGCCACCACCGGCTCCAACTATTCCTGACCCGATTCCAACAAAAAATGCTAAAATCGCTGCAAATGGCGCATTAAATTTTACTTGATCAAGTGGGATATCATCGATTTGTTTCTTCGGAATGAGCATCATAATCGCCGCAAGAAGCGCAAGTACACCATACACTATATTAACTGTTGCTTCAGATAAATGATCGGACCCAAAGCTACCGATTAATGTACCAAATAAAACCGCCGTCCCCATAATGGCAATAAGTTTCTTATTTAAGTAGCCACCATTTTTAAAAGCAAGAACACCAGCAATCGATACAAAAAATACATCTAAAGCGCTAATGCCAGACACTTCATGTGCTGTAAAAGCCGTAAAACCAAATAGTGGTGGAACATATAATAAGAGTGGATATTTTACGATGGCTCCACCAATTCCTAACATCCCCGAAACAAATGAACCAGTTAGACCAATTGCAAATAAAACTAGGATATACATAATATCCACTTCATTTCCTTCTTTCTGTAAAAAGTGGCGAGTTCTCAATTGAAAACTCGCCTCCTTTATTAACCTTTTTGAATAAAGAACGTGATGACACCATCATTTTCAGTATGTTCTAAAACAGTGTGACCACCTGCTTTTGCCCAAGCTGGAAAATCTGCTAGTGCACCTTTATCTGTTACATTTACTTCTAGGACTTCACCTGTATTTAGTGTATCCATAGCTTTTTTAGTACGTACGATCGGCATAGGACATGATAATCCTTTTGCATCTACTACTTTATTTGAATTCATTATTATTCTCCTCGTCAATCTTTTCACAAATTATTACTGCAGTTTTATCGAACTGCACAACGGTTTGGACCGATTTCCATTTCTGTTTGTTCATCTTGGTCAGGTGTTATTTTACCCATATTCACTTGACGAATTTGTTGATATGCATTTGGTTGTGGTGGTAGATTTTCTGTTACAACTGAACGGAATTCAGCTTCATCTTTAATATTTAGACCATGATTTTCTGCGAATAGGTCACCTAAGCGTTTAGCTACTGTACCATCTTCGTTTAATTCATCAATAATCATAAAGTGAGCTGGTAACACGATTAAATCTTCTGCTAATTCTCTGTAACGACGATACAAAGTTTCGCGAAGATCGCCTACCCAATCCTCTGCAAGTCCAGCTAAGTCAGGACGACCAATTGAATCGATAAATAAGATATCACCTGTTAGTAAATATTTGTTATCGATCACAAATGATGTTGAGCCAATTGTATGACCTGGTGAATAAAGTGCGCCTACTTCTATTTTTGATGTTCCCACTTGTACAGTTAGGCCATCTTCAAGTGCTGTATATTCAAATACTGCTTCTTCTGCATCTTTTGGTGAAAGATAATAGCTTGCACCTGTTGCAGCAGCAATTTGACGTCCACCAGAAATATGATCTGCATGTAAATGTGTATCAAAGACATGTTTGATTGTTACATTTTTTTCTTTTGCAAATTCAAGGAATACATCTTTGAAACGTACTGCATCAATAACTGCAGCTTCGTCTCCAGAAATCACCATATAAGATAAGCAGCCTTTTCCAAGACGAACGAATTGATAGATTTCACCACCATCAGTTAAATCTCCAACTTTAATTGGTTCTAAATGCATACTCCAAGATTTCATACCGCCTTCTAGATATGCAACATCACGGCCTGCATCAGAAAGCATTTCTGCTACCATTTTTGAAGAACCTTCTTTTGCACATACAACTAAAACGTCTTGATCAGTAGGAATCTTCGGTAAGATTTCTTCAATGCCGTCTAGTAATTCAAAATAAGGAATGTTCAAATATTCAAATTGATGACCTTCAATTTTCCAGTCTTCAAAAGCATCATGATTACGTACATCTAATATAAATAATTTTTGATTTTCAATTACTTTGCGAGCTATTTTGCTTGCTGGCCATTTTTCTATAGTCATTCAAATTACCCCCGTAGGTATATTTTCATCTTTTTAATTGGGAGAGCTTATTTGCTCTCCCATTAGTATTGTCAAAATTAAAAAGTTAATGTAGGTGAAGCATCTTTTGCATATTCAAGGAATGTTACTGCGCCACCAACATCAATTCCATCGATGAAGTCTTCTTTAGTAAGTCCCATGATATCCATAGTCATTTGACAAGCGATAAATTTAACACCTAGTTCTTGAGCCATTTCCACTAATTCTGGAATACTTGGTACATTTGCTTTTGCAAATCCTTCTGCCATAAATTCTTTTCCTTCAGGCATTGATAATGCTTGCATTGCTTGTTTGTGGATAAGATTAAGTCCTTCAAAAGTGAAGAAAATCTCTACTTCTTTATCTGAAGCTGCTGCTGCAGTTGCGATATTGAATACTTTGTATGCGTCGAAAAGACCACCGTTACTTGCGATAATTGCTACTTTGTTTGACATTTAAGTTCCCCCTAAATTATATTGTTTTTGTTAAATCGCCTTGCCAGTTTGTCATACCTGGTAAGACATTATATACTTTTGTAAATCCAGCTTTGGCTAGTTTTTGAGCTGCTAAATCACTACGTTTTCCTGTTCGGCAAACGACATAGATTTCTTGGTCTTTATCTAATTCATCCAAATGTTCATCTAAATCGCCCATTGGAATTGATTTTGCACCATTTATATGACCAAATGCATATTCAGCTTCTTCACGAACATCTAAAATAAGACCGCCATTTTTTGCGCGTTCTTCAATTTGTTCAATGGAGATCGTTGGCTCGTATGTTTTTTCAACTACTGTATCATTTGAACATTTTCGGATATAGTGAAATAACACGCCATCTTCTTCTGTTACACCAATATATTGGTGACCAACAGATTCTGACCATGCAGGTAAATCTGCTTTTGAGCCTTTATCTGTTGATTGAATTTCTAAAATTTGTCCATCTACCAAATTACTCATCGCTTTTTTTGTTTTGACGATTGGCATTGGGCATGACAATCCTTTAGCATCTAATTGTACATCTGCTTTAACCAAAGTTAATATTCCTCCTTATACCTTGTAGGGTATAAAATATTTCATAAAATTATTCAACATTACCTTCCCAAGATAACATTCCGCCAACCATATTGGTTACATCATATCCTAGAGAGTCTAGGAATGCTGTTGCTTGACCACTTCTACCACCTGAACGACATACCATGATATATGGTTTGTGTTTATCTAAATCTGGTAGTTTTGCTTCCAATAATCCTAATGGAATATTGACGATTCCTGGAATATGGCCAGCTTTTACTTCTGCTACTTCTCTAACATCAATGAAGTTTAATGCTTCGCCGTTTTCTAAGCGTTTTTGTACTTCTTGAACAGATATTTCTTTCATGTTATTTACCCTCTCCATGCACTCATGCCACCACGGACATTCGTTATTTTTTCATAGCCTAATTTTTTCAATTGTTTACATGCTTGACTACTGCGCATTCCACTTTGGCAAATTACTACAATTTCCTTATTATTCGGTAATTTCGAAAGGTCAGATCCAAGTGGTATATTCTTAAACTGGCGAATATTTCGTCCTTTATACTCGCCAGGTGTGCGAACATCGATAAAAACTTTATCTTTATCATTAAGTATCGATTTTAACTGCTCTGTAGAAATGGATTTAACACCTTTCGTTGGCATCATTCGCCATGCGATAAATGCTATTACCAAGATAATAATCACAGCTACTTCCATCATGTTCCCTCCCCTAACTTTATCTTAAGTTCTCGTTTTCATTATAATACATATACCCGCATAGGTATATAAAAATGAAAATAAAAACTTCGTTATCATCGACTCTTTACGAGAAGGTTCACTGCTTCTTGAATAGAGTTATTCACTACAGCCGGATCACCTTCCGAATTTTGTACGCATGTAACTAAATTTTCACTTACAATTACGCCAATCGTTCGATCTACGCCAGAACGTACAGCAGAAAGTTGTGTAACGACTTCTTTGCAATCTTTTTCTTCGTCAATCATACGTAGAATTCCTCTTAATTGGCCTTCCATTCGTTTAATACGATTTACAACCTTGCTATCATATGTCATTTCACACACTCCTTTCTTCATGTCGCTGGCTTCGTATTACATGACTAATAATATACCCCTATAGGTATAGTGTCAACAGAAAAAATTATTTTTTTATTTTAATTGGGTATTTTCTTTAGTATGAAGGGCAATCAGCACAGCGATGATTGTGTTTGCTGGGCTTTTGCAGGACTTAAGTTGTTGTAAGAGCGGATACTTTTTTATTTGGAGCGGATTATTTCTTTCCAAGAGCGAATTAAATGGCATCAGGAGCGGATAAATTGATCAGAAGAGCAATTAAGTATTGCAAATGACTACTAAAATATTGCAAATAAAAAGAGTACAACCCCAAAGGAATGTACTCTTTCGAAACGAACCATTACATTGCTGTTAATCCGCCATCAACGATGAATTCTGAACCAGTTGAGTAGCTAGATTCATCAGATGCTAAGTAAAGAACTAAGTTTGAAACTTCTTCTGATTGTGCTACACGTTTAAGAGGAATATGTTTTGAGAATTCTTCTACAGCCGCTTTTGTATCCTCTTGAACAACCATTGGTGTTGCAATGACACCTGGGTGTACAGAGTTTACACGGATTCCATAGTGAGCGCATTCCATAGAAGCAGCTTTTGTCATACCGCGTACAGCAAATTTTGTATCTGTATATCCAATTGCACCGGCAACAATACCATTCATAGATGAGATGTTGACGATTGAACCACCACCAGCTTTTTGCATTGAAGGAATAACTGTTTTCATACCTAAGAAAACAGATACTTGGTTAATATCTACAATGCGGCGATACTCTTCTTCTGTTACTTCTAAAATCGATTTAGCCATTGTAATACCTGCATTATTAACTAATACATTTACTGCTCCAAATGCCTTTTCTGCTTGAGCTACTACTGTTGCCCAATCTTCTGCACTTGTTACGTTTTGTTTAACAAATAAAGCGTTTTCACCAAGTTCAGTAGCTAATGCTTGTCCCTTTTCTTCGTTCAAGTCTGTTATTACAACTTTTGCGCCTTCTTCGATAAATTTACGAGCATGTGAAGCACCCATACCTTGAGCAGCTCCTGTAATAATAGCAACTTTTCCTTCTAAACGAGCCATGATGTATTCCTCCAATGTTGATCATCGATATTTTAATCGATTATTTTATACTACAGTTGTAAATTAGCAGATAAATAATATAATTGTCAATCAAAAAGAAAGATGCCATAATAAATTCAATATTTGTTCAAATTTAAGCAGTAAAACAGGTGATAATCCATGACAACTAACGAAGATCGTCGTGCAGCTAGGACACAAAAAAATTTAAAAAATGCACTACTACAATTATTAAAAGAAAAAGATTTGAAAGAAATTTCTATTACAGAAGTAACTCAATGCGCTCATTGCAATCGAGTAACATTTTACTCGCATTATAAAGACCTACAAGAATTATTAGCTTCTATTTTTGATGATTATTTAAATGACCTAACAGATTACTTTCGAAAGAGCTTTAAAAGTGTTACGCGTTTTTCATCAAATGATGAACAACGTCATCTCCCAATATTTGAATTTATCTATCAAAATCAGTTTGTTTTCTCTCTAATCTTAAAGGGCGAAGTATTGTCAGGTTCTCAAAATCAGTTTTGTGAAAGCTTAGTCCAAATTTCAACCAACGAATTGACACTTGAAGAGAAAACAGATATTGAGATTCCAGCACTTAACTACTTCACCACTTATGGAAGTCTTGGATTTTTTATCTATTGGATTAATCAAGATTTCAAGGACTCTCCTGAAGAGATGGCAAAAAAACTAACATATTTACAAGGTAAGATGTTCAACGAGGCAGTTGTTCGAAACAAGCATTAACAGATTTAAAGATAAGACGTATATTATTATCTAAAAATAGCACCGCACTTATAATCTTTGTGCGATGCTATTTTTATGATTTATTCGAAGTCCTGGTAGGTGTATCCCGGAAATCTTACTACTGGCCATTTTTCTTTTCGTAATGTATTCATCAGTTCTGGCCCAACATTTAAATTACTGCTAACAATTTGTTTTGGAGTAAGTGCCATCCATTGAGTAAGAGAAATATCGGCATATTTCGGTGCTTTAAATACTTCTAGATACCAAAGAGTTTCTTTTCCTGTATTTTGGATATAGTGACCATAACAAAATGGAACATATCCCACATCACCAGCACGGATATTAAAAGTTCTAGCTGTCCCATCAGCCGCATACGCTGTCATTCTTCCTTGACCAGAAAGGATATATTGAAACTCATCATTATTGGGATGCCAATGTAATTCTCGCATACTTCCTGGCAAGATTTCTACTAATGCTGCTGAAATTTCGTGCGATACTTTAAAATTCGTAGAATCCACAATTCGTACAGTACCACCTGGAGATTTAATGGGATCTTGACCTAGTAAATCATGTGTGAAATTCCTAGTGCCGAATGGATCAGGAATCGCAACACTATCAATAGGTCCAGGAACTTTTCCTTGGTAAATATACTTTTCTTTCTTAGGAATACAATCGAAAGCACTTAAAGGTGCACCAAAATTAGCAGATAAAACGTCTTTTGGTGTATGTGCAAACCAATCTGAAATCGTAAATGTATCTAAATCCGAGAAGTCTCCAGCATCAAATACTAATAAAAATTCAGTTCCCTCTTCCAACCCTTGAATAGAGTGTGGAATCCCAGGAGGGAAATACCATATTCCTCCAACACCTACATCTGCTATAAAATTTTTACCATTCTGATCAACAGATGTAATTCTTGCTTTACCTACTGTAACAAATCCCCATTCCACTTCTTTATGCCAATGTAGTTCTCTAACACCGCCAGGAGTTAATCTCATATTTACGCCAGCAAGTGTAGTAGCTACAGGAAGTTCTCTATTCGAAATCTGTCTAGACCATCCTCCGTGCTTAAGTGTCATGTGTATCTGAAAATGAAAACACTAAATTAGGAACTGTCCCGGCATCCGTTTTAGGTGGCACTAGTAAATCAGGATTTTCCAATGCACGCAGTATATCTCTTGGTCCGGGATCCGTTGCACCAGCCCCATCTGCACGAATCGGTTCCGGTATTTCCTCTGAGAAAACTTTAAACTCAATTGGTTTTGGCATCATCATCCTCCTATAATATAGTGAAGCACACAGAAAGAACATCTTCCACTCCTTATGTAACAACATCTTAAGAGGAATCGGCGTGGTGTTAACTTTCCATTCTTATGTGTTTAGCTTCTCATCCCTATATAGTTATGATGTCATTTAGATTAGTGTTACGCCTAATTAGTTGTTGGAGTTGGATTCAACTATTGAAGCGCGCCTATGGAAAATAAATGTCCACAGCTTTATATGAAAAAAGCGAATACGGGAACGAATTTACTCGTTCTCATACTCGCATAAAAATGGTATATGTTATAGATTATTTTCCTCTAAAATACAGCACCTTAAACCACTGATTTATCAAAAATGGCATAAAGGAAAGGACATAGATAAATCCTAATTGATAGGTAGTTAACTTTGCTACTTCAAATACACTAGAAAGTCCTGGTAGGAATAATACTGCATGTAAACTCAATGTCCCTATTATAAAAGCATACCAAGTATATTTGTTTGAGAATACGCCAATCGAAAAGATAGATTCTTTGGACCTTGAGTTAAATCCGTGTATTAATCTGGACAAGCATAATGTTGCAAATGCCATCGTAGTGGCTACTACATTATCACCGGTTGAAAGCCCCATTTGGAAAGCTATAATAGTAGAAATTGCGATTAATATACCTTCTAGAATCATTTGAGTCGTAAATTTTTTATTGAGCAATGGTTGATGAATATTTCTAGGCTTGTCCTTCATGATTTTTTTGTTATGTGGTTCTAATCCAATGGCAATAGCAGGCAAGCTATCTGTCAATAGATTGATAAATAAAAGATGTACCGGTGCAAAAGGAACTGGCAATGCAAAAATAGTAGCATATAAAACGACGAAAATAGCTCCAGCATTTCCAGATAATAAGAACATGATGGCATTTTTTATATTCGCATAGAGACTTCTTCCATTTGCAATCGATTTTACAATGGTAGAAAAATTATCATCTGTTAACACCATTGATGAGGCATCTTTTGCTACTTCTGTTCCGGTTATTCCCATGGCAACCCCAATATCAGATTGTTTTAATGCAGGTGCGTCGTTAACACCGTCACCTGTCATAGCTACGACTTTTCCATTATCTTGCCATGCTCTAACAATTCTGAGTTTATGTTCTGGCGACACTCTGGCGTATACAGACACATCTTGCACCTTTTCTTTAAGTTGTTCGTCTGTAAGATCTTCTATTTCATACCCTTCTATCGCTTCTGATGAATCTTTTAAAATACCTATTTGTTTTGCAATAGCCGTAGCTGTTATTTTATGGTCACCTGTAATCATTACCGGCTTGATACCCGCTTGAATACAGCTTTCTACAGCTTCTTTCGACTCTTCTCTTGGTGGATCCATCATGGCAATGAGGCCAACAAAGATTAGGTCATTTTCATCGTTTAAATCGATTGATTGTTTGTTTGTATTTTTGTATGTGATAGCTAATACGCGTAAGCCATTTTTTGAAAATTGTTCGTTTACTTCCTCTATCTTTTTGCGAGATTCTTCTGTTAGAAAACTGATTCCTGTTGAAGTTTCGACTTTAGCTATTCTAGATAAAATGACGTCTAGCGCACCTTTTGTAATCATGACATTTTGTTGATCGACACGATTTAATGTACTCATGAGTTTCCGATCACTATCAAACGGAATCTCTGCTAATCTTGGATATTTTTCTC
Source organism: uncultured Rummeliibacillus sp. (assembly GCF_934216135.1). Lineage (NCBI taxonomy): Bacteria > Bacillati > Bacillota > Bacilli > Caryophanales > Caryophanaceae > Rummeliibacillus > uncultured Rummeliibacillus sp. The sequence goes on from NZ_CAKQBI010000010.1 coordinate 38,871, forward strand.
TAACAGCTACTTCATCGAGCTGATAATTCCTTCCTAATTTTACAAGAGCGATTTCTGTGGGGTCACCTATATCTTTCTTTTCACCTGTTATGGCATCACTACATAATTGTGCCATCAGTAGAAGATCTCTTTCCATTTCATGTTCTGTATTGAGTTGATCTTGCGGAATGATTTTTTGATTGACAAATACTTGTTGGACAACCATTTTGTTTTGGGTAAGTGTTCCTGTCTTATCCGAACAGATAACCGATACACTTCCTAAACTTTCAACCGCAAAAAGCTTTCGAATAATCGCATTCTCTTTCGCCATTTTCTGGGTTCCAAAAGCTAACACGATGGTCACTATTGAGCTTAATGCTTCCGGTATTGCAGCAACAGCAAGGGAAACAGCAAACATAAAGGATTCTACTATTTCACGGCCTCTTATCATATCAATCGTGAAAATAAATAAGCAAATTATCGAGATTCCTAAAGCTAGATTTTCACCAAAATGATCTAAGCTAACTTGTAAAGGCGTTTTCTTCTCTTTTGCCGTATCTAGTAGATTGGCTATTTTCCCAATTTCTGTTTCCATACCAATAGCAGTTACAATGACTTTGCCTCTCCCGTTGGTCACAAAGCTTCCTGTAAATACCATATTACTTTTATCTGCAGTAGCTACTTGATCATCCTTGATTAAATCAGTATTTTTTTCAACTGCTAGTGATTCCCCAGTTAACGAGCTTTCGTTTATTTGAAGATTGTGACATTCTAATAGTCGTCCATCTGCACTAACATAATCCCCCGCTTCTAATAAGAGAATATCGCCAACAACTATTTCTTCTGAAGGAATCTCCATAATTTTGTTATTTCGTTTAACCTTCGCAACTGGTGATGTCAAAGCTTTTAGATTATCTAACGACTGTTCTGCCTTTACATGCTGAACTGTACCGAGAACAGCATTTAAAATGACAACAATCATAATAACAATCGTACTTTCGACTTCTCCTAAAAGAAGAGAAATAATAGCCGCAATCATTAATATAATGACTAAAAGATCTTTGAACTGTGCAAAGAAAACTGCTATGGTACTTGTCTTTTTTCCTTCCTCAAGCGCATTTGGACCGTATTCTTCTTGTCTTATTTGTACTTCTTGATTATTTAATCCTTTTTCTGTTACATCCAGCTTCTCCATGACTTCAACGGATGATTGTTGATGATATTCCGACATGTACTTCCCCTTTCATTATGGATTCTGATATTTCTACTAGTACAAAATCTCAAAATATAAGTTTTTCATTTTGGACGGCAACTAATGTTTTTTATATTTGCCACTATTACTTAGCTTTTATACTATATTCTTTTAATTCTCTTAGTATGATTAGAAATTAGAATCGGTATTTTTCTTGATTAGTGAAAGCTATTTAAAAGTGATAAAATATTATTGACAATCAAAAAACATTAACAATTAGGAGCTGAAAAGTTTGGCAAATAAATTTTATAAAGCAACTTGTATTACACTGATGACGGGATTAATCGCAGCGGGTTCTGCTACGGCTATGGCGACATTGGATACCACAACTGCAGTTGCAAAAAGCATATATAAAGTAAAAAATAGCAAGCTAATTTCTATTAAGACTGGAAAAGTAGTGAAAGGGTTCAAAGTCTTTAAGTCTACCTTATATAAAAACGGAAAGAAATATACTGGCGTTTACAAAGGTTACCTATATAAAAGTGGCAAGAAATTTACAGGCTCTTATAATGGTTATCAATATAAAAAAGGTGCAAAATTCACAGGTAGAAAAGATAATATTACATATAAATACGGAAAAGTGGTATCTGCCAAAAATGTAAGTAAAGTTGCAAAAACAGCAATTGTCTATTTTGAAGATAAAAATTTGCTTCATACATTAAATGACCTTATGGGCCGCAAAAATCTATCCCAAAATATTAAAGTTGCTGATTTAAGAAATTTAAAAGGTACATTGGATTTGAAGGGTGATACGGATGAAAGAGAGTATTTTGGCATGATGGATTACGTGAACATCCAACCACTCGCTTTCTGTACAAACATCAGTGAATTGTCTATTGCCAATAATGCCATCAATAGTCTATTCCCTATCTCAAACCTAACAAATTTAAAGAAATTGGATATTAGTTTTAATAAAATATCTTCTATCGACTCTTTAGAAAAACTAGTAAACTTAACTGAGTTAAAAGTTGCTGGAAATAATTTAAAAGATATATTGGTTATCGGCAATTTCAAAAATCTAAAAGAATTGAATGCTTGGGACAATAAAATCGATTACATCGATGAAGAAATCAAATATGCTACCAATCTTGAAAATATCGATTTGAGTAACAATAGAATCAGAAGTATTTCTGAACTTGCTAGCTTAAAAAATTTAAAAGAATTAAATCTGACTAACAATAAGATCAAAGATATTCAAACATTAAGTGAAAATAAAAACTTAGAAACTTTATATTTATCCTATAATAGTATTTTCTCAGTTGATGGTTTAGAAGCATTACCGAATTTAAAAACGCTTTATTTAAATGCTAACTATCTAACATCTATGAACCCTCTTGCAAAAATCAAGACATTAACAACGTTGCACATAGAATATAATGATATTCCAAAAGAATCCATCCTACCTATCAGTACATGGGAATCAATGGAGCAAGAAAATTATGTGAACGATACTAATGTTGATGACTAATAAATAAACAAATACCCCGTCAGAGTGTAGTTTATCAAACATTCTGATGGGGTATTTTTGTGAAGTCTTATAACTATGATTTGAATCGAGAATCTATTTTATGTTTCCACTCAGCTGATCCTATTTATCCGCTATTTTGCTTCGTTTATCCGTTCTCTCTGTTGTTTTATTCGCTCTTCGTGACCGTTTATTCGCTCTCTCTGCCCGTTTATTCGCTCCAAATCAAATTGTATTCGCCCTTTCAGCAATTTACGTCTTTTTGAGTAGCTCTATGCAGCGGTAAATACTCTTATTTGTTCGCGGCAAGATTACTAGATTGGACCAAGCATCTGGGCCGCGTATCAGGTCCAGCAACTATAATTATTCGCTCTTCGTGACCGTTTATTCGCTCTCTCCACAGATTTATTCGCTCCCTCTACCCGTTTATTCGCTCCAAATCAAATTGTATTCGCCCTTTTAGCAATTTACGTCTTTTATATTGAGGGATTTTCTCATCAATGGCCTAACAACAATTTACGTCCTTGAAACCGCTGATATTTCCAGCTATATAATCTCCTTCAGAAGCACAAAAAGACCAATTGATTTGGTTGATCGATTGGTCTGGAAAATGGGTGATTCTTTACTGTTATATAGCTGCGAAGACTTTTAATTTGTCATTTAATTTTTGGTAAATAATTTTCATATAAGGTTCGCTCGATTTTTCTACTGCTTCATCCAACGACATCCATTGAATGGCACTGTTTTCATCGGGTTTGATTTTTGTTATTTCATTTTCGTCTGCTTCGATAAGATATGTTACATTTAGGTGAACATGTGTTGCGACGTGCTTTCCCTTTTTCACATGGCCATCTACACCTAGAATTTCAAGAGAATAGATTTGTTCAGAGAGTGGTTTGATATTCTTCAATCCTGTTTCTTCTCCTGTTTCTTTAAGAGCAACGTGCAAAAGATCAGGATCTCCATCTGCATGCCCTCCTAGCCAAGCCCAAGATTTATAAATATTATGGTATGCCATTAAAACTTTACTATGATCGTGGTTAACTATCCAAGCAGATGCAGTAAAATGAGCAAATTCGTTATTTCTTGTTAATGTATCCGGAAAAGTATCTATATATCGAATCATGACTGCACGATCTTTTTCCTCTTGTTCGTTGTATGCTTTATAAGCAATTAATTGATTTCGTATATTCAAGTGACTCTGCCTCCATTGGTTATACCATCGTTGATTTTATTGTAGCTTTTCACTTTACTTTGGTCAAAGTACCTTTTGAGCGATAAGCATCAATAAATTATTGTTGTGAATCTTGAGGTGTTTTTACTGAAAGATAGATCTTCTCTGGGTAGCTATAATCACCAAAGGTTTTATTGTTAATCCTTATGAAATCTTCATTAACAATCATATATACATTATTTTTTAATACTTTTTTATTTGTATCACTTAATTTATTATAAATTGGTTTGTATGCACTACCTGGTCCATTGTTCATCCATACCATAAACTGCATAGCTCGGGGGACTCCAATAAATGTATTCAATTGAATAGTTGGATTACTAGCACCACTCAATAATATACCGCGAGTATTGTCATCGGAAATGCTTTTATCTCCTATATCCGTAAAAGTATTTTTTTCAATAATAAGATTAGACCAATTCATCACTCGAATAGCATCTGAGCTCATATTTTGAATCTGGTTATTACGAATTACAACTTTTTTATGTAGGCTACCTTCAGAATATTTATGTGTTCCAACAGCTCGATCCAAACTATCGAATATGTTATTCGTGATTAAGACATCATTATTTGCCTGTTTATCATATTTACTCCAATCATGAGTAAATCCTTGTGTTGTAAGATCTGGTGTATCTAAATTAATCCCTTCTTTATCATGTCCTTCCCAATGTTGAGATGAAACAAAAGTAGAATTCTTTATAACAACATGATTTGAAGCATCAAGTTCGATAAAGTGACCACCATACATATTTTTAAATTGAATATGGTCAATCGTAATATTCGAGTTATGTCCCATAACAATTCCTAATGATTGAAAATCATAGTTTAAATCAATGGTTGCATCGCCTTTGCCAATCAGTTTAATATTTTTTTCTCCATTAAACTTGCCATATACATGCTTCTTATTAGCTTTAGATGGTCGAACAAATTGAAAAATGGAGTGGGATGGATCCATATTCTCTACTCCTGTTTCATTTCCTTTTACAATTTCCACACCATCTTCTAGCTGAATCGTAACATTGGATGGTACATATAAAGAATTCGTGACTATATATGTTCCCTTTTTTAATACTAATTTCCCGCCACCGGTTTTTTCAAGCTTCTCAAGATACGAGCGAAGCATATAATATGTTTTCGTATTGCTATTATATGTAGAAAACTTCGTCATCTTTTTATCTAGCACTTTAGTTTTAGTTGATAAAGTATACGTTGGCTTTTTGGGTGTTTTTGTCTTTGCATTAGACATAGATTTTGTTCCCATAAAATTAAACAAAACTACCGCAAAAATTAAGATTGAAAGAGTAGCTTTCTTAAAATATTCAAATGAAGTATTTCTTTTTGCCTTTATTTTCGGCATTTCCATATTGAACCAATTCCTTTTTAAAATATTACAAACCGACATTAATAAGTCTAATTACCTATTATAATTCAGTCTGATTTATATAGTATAGACTACATTTTTTATGTTAAAATATTAAATACAAATACGAGCATAATTGTTCATTTTTCAAACAATTCCTTCACAATTATAGAATAATAAAATGGTCGTTTTTTAAAAACCCCCTTCCTATTTTCTATTTTTTAAACCTTAATGGTTATAAAAGAAAGGTTTTTTATTATAAACTTTTGTATTATCAATTCAAGTGAATGAGGTATAATTTATCTATACAATAGATAGTAATTGGTACTTTATATATCATGAAAATATAGGAATTAAGTTTCAAAAGGAGATTCAATTAGTAATGAAAGCAGCTAGATTTTTACTCGAATATTTAAGAGAAAATGGAGTTAATTATATCTTTGGTATCCCTGCAGGATCAATAAATGCAATTTTTGATGAACTTAATGATGTACCCGAAATAACTCCCATTGTAACAAAACATGAAGGCGCAGCTGCTTATATGGCTGCAGCCTATGCAAAATTCACAAATAACTTAAGTGTAAGTATTGGTAGCAGCGGCCCTGGTGGAACTAATCTATTATCAGGTGCTGCCAATGCGATGCGTGAGCACTTACCAATCTTATTTATAACTGGTTCTGTTCCATTAAATTCAATAGGTTTAAATGCGGCTCAAGAATTAGATGCTAGTCCAATTTTCAAACCCGTTACAAAATATAGTGTATTGGTAAAGGATTCAAAGGATTTAATAAAAGAAGTGAAGAAAGCATGCGAAATTGCTATTTCCGATGTACCAGGTCCTGTACATATTGCGATACCACTTGATATTCAAAATGCGACAATAGAAGATTGGAAATTCCCAGAACCAATCAAAAAAACAATAATCCCCCCTGACCCTACCGCCATTAAGAAAGTTGCACAAAAATTACTTTTAGAAGAAAACGGTATTATTTTTGTTGGTCAAGGTGTGAGATATTCTGCTCCTCAAGTTATAGAATTGGCTGAATTACTAAATTGGCCAATCATAACTACTCCAGTTGCTAAAGGGATTATCCCCGAAACTCATCCACTCGTAACCGGTGTTTTCGGCTTTGCTGGTCATGAAAAAACTTCATCAATTATCAATAACGGAAATGGGAATGTACTTCTGGTCATTGGATCAAGCTTAGGCGAAACAGCTACCAATAACTATAATCCCAACCTTACAAAAAATCGTTATACAATCCAAATAGATTTTGACAAAACCGTCTTTAACCGTAAATATTCTATCGACTTACCTGTTCTTGGAGATATTCAGTTAAGCTTAGATTTATTATTAGACGAATTAAAAAAATCTGGGCGAACTAGAACCATTTATAAGTTAGAACATAGCAAGTTGGAAAATTTTGATGAAACTACTGTTGAATATAATACGATGAATACTCTACAAGTTCTTCAAAAATACTTACCTATTTCTACTCGCTATGCGATTGATGTTGGTGAATTTATGTCATATGTCATTCATTATATGAAAGCTTTAGATTTTACTTCTTTCGATATCAATGTACACTTTGGTGCAATGGGCAATGGTATTGCAACAGCAATTGGTTCTAAACTAGCTGAACCTGAGCGCTCTACCGTTTGTATTACAGGTGATGGATGCTTTTTCATGCATGGCATGGAAATTTTAACAGCAAAAGAATATAATCTTCCAATTCTTTTTGTTGTCATAAATAATGCACGATTAGGTTTGGTATATCATGGTCATGAAATGCAATTCCACCGCACACACCCATCTTTTGAACAACAACCAGTTAAAATAAGTGCAATTGCCTCTGCTATGGATATTCCAAGTTATCGGGTATCAAGTATGCAAGACTTAAATAATGAGCTGATGAAGCAATTTAAAAACTTAAAGGGTCCTGTAGTTTTAGAAATTGCTTTAGTTGATCATAACCTTCCTCCAGTTGGTGATCGCGTGAAATTCTTATCTTCTTTTGGTAAGTAATGTAAAAGCCATATAGAAGGAACTGTAAACCCTTCTGTATGGCTTTTATCAAAATTTTATATATTAAAATATGATTCTTGAATAACCTTTTTAACAACTTCCATTGTTTGCCCTTTAAATTTGTCTGCTACTGGGATCCCTGACGGATTAGAGTATTTACAACTCCCCTCATTCCTATCATATTGATAGCCAAGCTCTCTTAATAATCTTTGCAAATTATTTGGAATTCCTTCTAGTTTCGTTTGTTCTTTGAAATAATTTGTCGGTAAAATTTCAACGTCCACATCCTTATTGCTTGTATGTACGATAAACAGGTCTTGTTCATTTTGAACAATCCATTGATTTTTAGAGTAAATTGAAATTCTGGCTTCATCTAAAGCAGATATGGCATTTAAATTCACACCAAAAATGTCGTTTATGAACTGACGAATCCCTTCACCAGTAATAGCTTCTTTGGCATGATTAATATATGCATCAAGAACAACTTTGACTGTTAACTCATTATTAGGATGCAAATCTATTGTTTCAGGTATATGTAAAATAGGTGCTTGTTCTAAATCAATTTCAAAAACTTTTTTAACAGCTTCACAAACGTCTGAACTATCAATCGCTTTCCCTTGTGAAACCAAATAACGATCCATGGTCGTAACTTTTGACATTACTTTATCTCCTAATCATTGTTAAATTTATGTGTGATTATGAAAATGAATAATTTTCTAATCTATTTAATTGTACAACAACAATATAATATTTTAGAATATTACTTTCAATTCTTCTTTTACATAAAAAAGGGCATAACAAATTTGTAAAATGTTATGTCCTCTTTTCATTTTAAGATATTTAAGATTAAACATATTGATAAATATCCATTTGTAGTTTTTCAAAATTAGTAGATAAAATTTCTGGGCGTAACGGTTTTCCGCATAAGTATCCTTGGAAATAGTCACATTCTAATTCAGCTAAAAAGGCGAATTGCTTGATATCTTCTACACCTTCAGCAATTATCTTCAATTTTAATAGTTTTGCCAAAGAAATAATCATTGAAATCATAACAGTATCCTGATCGTTAGCGGGAATATTCTTTACAAAAGAACGGTCTATTTTTAAACAATCGATTGGGAAATCTTTTAAATAAGAAAGCGATGAATATCCTGTTCCAAAGTCATCAATGGCGATTTTTAAGCCCAATTGTTTTAATGCATGTAAAGTTTTAATCGTATAACTCGTTTCCATTGTCATACTTTCTGTGATTTCTAATTCTAATAATTCTGGCGATAGCTTCGTTTTCTGAAGCTTTTGTTCTACCATTTGCACTAAATTATGTTGGTAAAATTGACGAATCGATAAATTGACAGCTACCCCTATGTTCCCTAAACCTTCTTCTTGCCATTTTTTAGCTTGTGTACAAGCTGTTTCTAATACCCATTCGCCGATTGGCACTATAAGCCCAGTTTCTTCAGCAATCGGAATAAATGTAACTGGAGAAATAATTCCTTTTTCAGGATGTCTCCAACGAAGTAAAGCTTCTACAGAATCGATATGACCCGTTTTCACATTAACTTGCGGTTGATATTCTAGGAACAGCTCCTTATTCTCAAGCGCTCTATGCAAATCATGTTCCAATATTAGTCTTTCTTCAAGGTACTGTTCCATATCTGGTTGATAAATGAGATAACGCTCTATTTCATTTTGAGCCCTTCCTTTTGCAATCTGGGCATGTTTAATGAGTATCTCCATATTATCCCCATGTTCTGGTGATATGGAAATACCTATGTTTAATTTTACTTTTAAATTAAAATGCTGAACTTGAAATTCTTCTTGCATACATTCGTGAATTTGCTTACTAACTGCAACCACTTCGTCGATATTCCCTAATTCATGAAGAATAATGATAAATTCTCCACCACTTAATCTACTGATAAAAATTTTACTTGGTAATAATCCTCTTAAACGAACCGAAACTTCTTGTAATATCGTATCCGTTATAGAAGAACCGAGTGATTCATTTATAAATTTTAATCGATCAATTTGAAGCATCATAACTGCTGTTTTTGAATTCCTTTTAGCCAACTCTTTAGAAAGATGCTCTTCTAAAAAACGTGAATTTGGTAGTCCTGTCAATTCATCATGATAGGCTGTATGATGAAGCGATTTTTGCGAATGTTCCAATTGTTGTTGGGCTTCAACTAACATTTCATAAGGTTCTTTAACAGAAGAATAATACAATGCCTTTAAGAAATACTGATAACTAACCAATGAAAAGAGATGACCTATTAAATTCCGAATATCATATACATTCTTATAAGTGGTAAACATTAAATTAGCTAATATTAAATAAATCGACCCTATTATTATCATCGATTTTTCTATTGTACTTATTTTTTTACTAAACCATAAATACCCTATTAGCAATAGTTGCAAAAAGATAGAAAAATATTGTAATCCATTTTTTAATGGAGTTGTTCCTATCCCTTCAATTACAAGATCAGGAAACAGATGCCTTGGATAATAGATTACTGCAACCCAAATAACCACATATATAATTGCACTTCCATAAATAATCTTTCGTTGCGCTGGAAAAATACTTTTAAATTTTAATATGTATATCAATAATAGTCCGCATGACAAAGTCAAACTGCTTATTATATAAAACCAAGTGGCCGAATAAGCAGAACTATTTTCGATAAAAAAAGGCATCCCTTTATAAGAAATTGTGTGAAAAGTTTCTAATAATCCTAGAGCTAAAAAAAGAGCTCCAATATACATTCGTTTCTCCCTTTGAGTATATGGGACTATAAGCCAAGCTTGAATCGCAATAGAAAATGATACTACAATAATTAGTATTTCTATAACCAAATGAATTGTCACATAATTATCTTCACCAAATACTCCATAAAAATTGCGGTTGAATATCAATGTCAATAAAAATAACAGAAGTGGTATGATGAACTTCCATTTATACTTTTTTAAAAGATCCCATTTTTCCATTTATCAATATCTCCTTTCCTTAAATTCTTAGTGACTTCTTAATGCTAACGTTAAGTTGGTAAAGGAAAATAGTTACAGGTATTTTGGATTATTAATTCGATATATTTTTACATAAAAATCATATTATTGATTACATTATACCCATATAAATAACATGTTACTAGAATAAATTTAGTTGATTTTTAATATATTAAAATATTCATTCTTATTTTCGCCATTATTTATCCTTTTTAAGGAATTCACCTTTATTCCTATAAAAATAGGGGCTAAAAATATTTAGCCCCAATAAATCTCAATGTGTTGTCCAGCTATGAGCAAATTTTAAAAGCCTTTAGAATTATAAAACAATTCGTCGCATTTTCGGTTTGAATGTTTTACAACATGTATCTGCTGAATGGTTTGCTTTATCAGCAAGTGCTTTTAAGTCAAACTCTTCAGCAAACTCTGCATTTCTGTTTCTGGATTGATCCATCTGAACTTCTATTTTCTCAGCTCCACATACGTTTCCTTCGGCGTGAAAAAAACAATCCGATACAGTACATTTAACTTTTATATTTGGCATAGCGTCCTCCTCATTGATTTGTTGTGAAAAATATGTTGAGGATAACAAAATCCTTAATATTCTTCAATTTTATTTTAACCAATTCGACTATTTTTATTTTTGGTTTAATTTTTGGATTTTGTTCATTATAAAAAGGACATCAATTTTCAAAAGAAAAATTTCGATGTCCTTTAAGACTTCACTTATTGTGAAATATGGTGTTTACTTTTGGTTTAATTTTTCTAACTCTTTAATAGCCATGATTACTCTAGATGCAGTTATTTCCCCTACTGGCATTAAGTGTATTTCTTGTTCTGGCACGGTTGCCTTTTCAGCTACTCTTGCGATTATTTCATCAGTAATTTCATGAATACCCAAATCAGTCAAAGAGAACGGTAAACCTAATTGATGATAGAACGGTTTTAGACGTTCGATTTCATCCAAGCGATTTTCAAGTACTAATTGTACTAAAATTCCATAAGCTACTTTTGATCCGTGCAATGCTTGATGTGTTTCTTCTAAAACTGTTAATCCATCATGAATGGAATGTGCACCTGTCGTTCTACCATACTCATCCCCAAATCCTCCAACCATTCCTGCATAAACAATAATCGTTTCCACCGCTTTAATAAAATCATCATTTACTTGGCCAGTTTGAACTGCTTTTACTCCTTCTTGGAAGGACTCTAACAGAATATCTTTACACTGTTTTGCAGAATAATACGAAATCATCATTGGAACGGTTTTATTTTCAATGGTTTTCAATTGTACATCAGCTTCATACCATTTCGCGATTGTGTCGCCAATCCCTGCGATAAACATATCGAGTGGTCCTTTCACTAAAATTTCGGGTTCAATTAATAACAAACTAGTTGAAACTGGATAAATATCAAAACGTACGTAGGCACCAAAGTCATCGTATAGTACACTTAGCGGTGTCCAAGGAGCGCAATTCGAAGCTAAAGTAGGGATTAGTATGACAGGCTTATGCGTATTGTTACCGCTTGCCTTTACTAAATCTAAAACTTTTCCTCCTCCTACACCAATAATGGCATCATATTGCTGAGAAACGACTAAATTAGTAACTTGCTCAATTTCAGATAACGAGCACTCACCACCATATGTATATTCTGTTGTTTGAATCTCAGTCATTTGTGGCCAATAATCTTTTGCCGCTTCCCACGATTTAACACCATGGACAACTAAGGCTTTTTTTACATTTCTTTCTACTAATTTTGACTCTAAAAGATTTAACGCACCCTTTTCCAAAATATATTCACTTGGTGCAGCATGTACATGTATTGTTTTCAATTTTCCCACTCTTTCTAAAATATTGATACTTTTCTATCCATTATAAAGCTCTTAAAGTAACTTTCAATCATTATTTTCAAAAAATAAATTAAAATCAGAACTCTAATAATTATTGATAATGGTTTGTGATAAAAAATCAATACAAAGCCATATTAAGTATGATTCATATCGAAAGGAGAATGCATCCATATGGGAAGAGACAACAAACAAGGAAAAAGCAAAAACAAAGGCTCACTACCACAAACACCCGCGAACCAAAAAATAGCCCCTTCACAAGCAAAAGAAGAAGTAGCTGCTGAGTTACTAGAATTAGAAAAATTAGCAAATCAAAATAAAAATCGCCCTCAAAAATAGGAGGTAATTAAATGGAATATCAACGTGCCCAAGAAATCGTTGCCTCACCTAAAGAATTTGAAGTAAGTTATAACGGTGTATCTGTTTGGATCGATAAACTGTTAAACGAAAGAACCGCAACTGTCCATTTGAGACATTCATTGGAAGAAAGATCCGAAGTGGATATTTCCGAATTAAAGGAAGAGAAATTATTGCAATAACATAAATTTCAAGTGGGGATTCTTTTCTCCCCACTTTTGTTAAAGTGTAAATTAAAGTATAATCCACAATGCCATTGATTAAGATACTTTGCAAATCATATTATATTCTGGTATTATATATTTGATGTGTTTATAAAAGTAAAATGTAAAACGGATCTACTATTCATAGAGAAATCCATACAATTACATATTTAGCCCTTATAGCTCAGCTGGATAGAGCAAAAGTTTCCTAAACTTTAGGTCGCAGGTTCAAGTCCTGTTAAGGGCATATTTTAACGGTTCAAACCCTTGATATATCAAGGGTTTTTATTTTTTTGTGTAGTAAATATTTATTTTTGTTATTAGTTTTGCAGCTTTGTGTTTTTTAGATAATTATCACTTATCCCTCCTACTTCACTCCACAATTATTTATTCTTTGCATAGAAATTAAATTTAATGGGCAAAATAAAACCAATAGAATATGGAGGTGAAAATCTAATGATTAAAATCACTGCAGAAATTAATTTAAATGATTTCCTTTTGATTTTAATTATCCTTTTTAGTTAGTGCTTGAGTTCTCACAGGACAATGCATTAATTAATGTTGAATACATATTAAACCAAATACATCATTCATTTTTAACCAATGAAGTACATATTCCACTCCTGCTGCACCTTATCAAATTCTATGCTTTGTCCTGTTGTTATTCAGATTTGCAATTAACTCAATTACACATTCAGAAGTAGGCCATGATTAGTTTATTCGCTCTTTGGTCGAGTTTATTCGCTCCCGTAGTCGTTTTATTCGCTCTTCGGTCAAGTTTATTCGCTCCATTTGGAATTGTATTCGCCCTTTCAGCATTTTAAGTCCTTTTTTCTGGCTATCTACCATTTCGAAATTATTTATTATCTATCACTTTTAAAATCTTTATTACCTCCATTGTTTATTCGCTCTTTGACCGGGTTTATTCGCTCCCGTAGTCGTTTTATCCGCTCTTCGGTCAAGTTTATTCGCTCCATTTGGAATTGTATTCGCCCTTTCAGCAATTTAAGTCCTTTTTTCTGGCTATCTACCATTTCGAAATTGATTTATTATCTATTACTTTTAAAATCTTTATTGTCTCCATTGTTTATTCGCTCTTCGGTCAAGTTTATCCGCTCCATTCCAAATTGTATTCGCTCTTTCAGCAATTTAAGTCCTGGTTTCTGGTAATCTACCATTAGCAACAATTTCTCATTTCATCTCACATTCAAATCGCTAAATATACAAAATTATCATAATATTTAGTAGTTAAGTATTGGATTACGGTATAATTAAAGAAAGGAGGCGGAATGGATGATTAAACAATCGGTCATTGAAAATGTGTTAGAAATGGCGCTTTCAACTGGTGGCGACTTTTCTGAAATCTTTATTGAGGACAAATATGTGAACTCACTAACCTTACTGAGCAATAAGATTGAAAAGAGTATATCTGGTCGTGATTTTGGTATCGGAATTCGTATCTTTTCAGGGCTTCAAAGTATTTATACTTATACGAATGATTTTTCAGAAGAAGGTCTTTTATTAGCCGCTAAAAAAGCGGCACTTGCGATTAAGGGTGGAGAAAATGGTACTATTCATCCACTAAGTAAGAGAATATTTCCAACAGTTAACCCAATTGCACAGCTCCCGCTATCGGTTGAGCACGCCAGAAAAGTTGCCGTTATGAGGCAAGCGAATGACATCGCTAGAAACTATGACTCTCGCATTAATCAAGTAGCTGTTCGCTGTTTAGATGAAGTGCAAAATGTTATCGTTGCAAATTCAGAAGGGACATTTGCGGAAGATAAGCGCGTGCACAGTCGACTAGCTATTCAATCTACTGCTTCTGAAGGAAATGAAGTGCAAACAGGGTTTTATGGTCCGGGTGCACATGCTGGTTTTGAGTTCATCGAAAATTTAGACTTAAATCACTATGCCGGAGAATCTGCGCGGATTGCTATAAATATGCTTCATGCAGATGAGTGCCCAAGTGGTAAATTCCCCGTTATAATCGATAATGAATTTGGAGGAGTTATATTCCACGAGGCATGTGGCCATGGTCTTGAAGCCACTGCAGTAGCAAAAAATAATTCCGTTTTTGCTGGGAAAATTGGAGAAAAAGTAGCTCCTGAAATTGTTACTTATATTGATGATGGTACTCTTCCGAACGAGTGGGGCTCCTTAAACATGGACGATGAAGGAGAAAAGACACAAAAAAATATATTAATCGAAAATGGTATTTTGAAAGGTTACTTGATCGATAAATTTAATGCTCGACGGATGCATGCACAGCCAACAGGCTCTTCTCGCCGTGAATCATACCGTTTCAGTCCTACTTCTCGAATGACAAATACCTTTATCGCTCCAGGCACTTCAACACCTGAAGAAATTATTGCAGATACTGAATATGGTCTGTATGCCAAATATATGGGTGGTGGTCAAGTAAATCCTTCAACAGGTGACTATAACTTTGCAGTGGGAGAGGCCTATATTGTGAAAAATGGTAAAATTGAACGCCCTGTTCGAGGTGCAACACTAATTGGAAACGGTGCAAAGACGTTACAACTAGTAGATCGCGTTGGTAATAACCTTGCCCACGGCGCTGGTATGTGTGGTTCACAGAGTGGTAGCATCCCAGTTAATGTAGGTCAGCCTATGATTCGTGTTAGTGAAATTACAGTCGGTGGGACGAAGGGAGAATAAGCGATGATACAAAAAGAATTCAATGAACAACTTCTTCAAGCTGCTTTGAATGCTGGGTTTCAAGAAGCTGAAATATACTATCAAAGCGCTGAATCTTTTGAATGTACCGTTTTTGAAGGAGAGATTGATAGTTATGAAACGTCTGAAGATGGAGGTCTAGGTTTTCGTGGACTATATAATGGAAAGATGGGCTATTCTTATACCGAAAAAATTGATGTAGACTCTATTCCATTTTTAATTGACAGCGCCATCGCCAATGCTTCAATTCTCGATGAGACTGACGGTACAGATATCTTTGGAGGCAGTCCAAAATATGAAAACCATGATTTTTATTTTGAGAAACTTGATAAAGTCGAAATCCCAGAAAAAATTGCGCTTCTTTGTTCGATTGAAGAAAAAATCAGAGCTTATGATCCTCGTATAATTACCCTTGATTATTGTGGATTAAGTGAAACGAAATCCGAACGTTCAATAAGGAATAGCAAGGGGCTTTCATTGTCAGAAAAGAAAAATGGTCTTATACTCTACTTTTCGACAGTTGTTCGAGATGGAGAAGAAACAAAATCCGGCTTTTATATCAAAAGAACAAATGACTTTTATGCCTTGGATGCTGATAATATTGCTAAAGAAGCGGCGGAAGAAGCACTTGCTTACTTATATGAACAATCCATTCCAACAGGGAAATATCCAATACTTTTAAGGCATAATACCGCCGCGTCATTACTCAGCACATTCTCGCCCATCTTCTCTGCAGAAAACACACAAAAGGATCAATCTCTTTTAAAAGGGAAAGTAGGAGAAAAAATAGCAGCTGATCAATTAAATATAATTGACGACCCATTCCACTCATTTTCACTAAACGGAGCCAATTTCGATGGTGAAGGTGTGGCAACTAAAAGACACGCTATTATAACAAATGGTACGTTAAACACATTACTTCATAACCGAAAAACAGCTAAAATCGACGGTTGTGAGACTACTGGTAATGCTGCAAAATCATCCTATAAGGGCACAATTTCCGTTGCGCCACAGAATATGTACATCGCACCGGGTCAAAGAACAAAAGAGGAAGTAATCTCGTCTATTAACGAAGGTCTTCTTGTGACAAAGCTATCTGGTCTCCACTCTGGAACAAATACTATATCTGGTGACTTCTCAGTTGCTGCAAGTGGCTTCTATATTAAAGATGGTCAAATTTCATCACCTGTCAAACAAATCACTATTGCTGGAAATTTTTATAATCTAATGAAAAACATCAAAGAAACTTGCTCAGATTTAGAATTCTCCTCCAGTTTTGGTTCACCTTCTATTTTAGTAAATGAGCTTTATGTAACGGTAGATTAAATATTTTGATTTTTTAACTTTGTGAACTACCAACACGAAATTGTGTAATTGCTTAGCATAAACAAAAATACACAGCACTAATTTATAGTGCTGTGCATTTTTTATTACTCTACTATTTTTGTATACCAAGCCGGATTTCCTTTTGTTGTTTGGTTACCTTTGCTTAAATAATGGAAGGATATATTGTGGGCTTTTAGTTTTTCCATAAAAGGCTTAACTTCTTCGTTAGCTACAACCCATAAGCTTCCATCTTGAAGTCGGTAATCAACAACTTCGAACCCTAAGTCTTGTAAAAATTGGGCGATCGAAGTTTTTCCTTCAATCACTACATTTTGAATAAGTTCTGGTGGAATTTCATTTAAATTTGATAGCGAAAAAGATTTGGATTCGATTTTTTCTTTTTGAGTGAGTATCACTTTTGACTTTTTAGGAATTTCTTCTTTTGTTCGTGGTTGTTTATCTTGAATATAAAGCTGTTTTTTTACTTCTGGTTGTTCAGCGGTTTCTAGCTTGACTTTGGATTTTACTTCTTTTCCTGTTTTAGCTTCTACTTCTGATTCTTTTTCTATTGCCTTTTCTTCTATTTCCACTTCTTCCTCTGTTTTCGCTTTCACTTCTACTTCTACTTCTACTTCTACCTCTACCTCTACCTCTTTTTCAACTTTCGCTTCTATCTCCGTTTCAACTCTTACTTCATCTGCTTCAATTTCTTTTTCTATTTTTGCTTTTGTTTCTTCTTTTATTTCTTCTTTTGCTTCAATTTCTATTTCATTATTTACTTCTACTACCTCTTCTTTCTCGACTTTTAACTCTATATCAGCCTCTGCCTTTGCTTCTTTTTCGGCCTCTATTTCTGTATGTGCTTCTGCTTCGTCTTTTACTACGTTGGTGGATAATTTTATAATTGTGTCTTGCTCTGGGTCTTCTTGATTTTTGTTACGTTCATCCGTTTCTTGTGGCTTCTTTATGATTTCTAGTTCAGGGCCATTTTGGCCTTTTTTGCTCTTCTCTAATGGTTTAAGTAATTCTAATTTTTCTGCTACTTCTTGATAACCTTCATTTATTTTATCTTGTGAAATAGGTTTTTGAGTTTGAAATTGAAATTGAATACTTGGTATTTCTTTTTTAACATCTATGCTTAATGTCTTTTCATGATTGGAAGGTTCTTCTTTTATCGGGTAAATCCCAAGACTTAATAATGTTGCCCAAAGCCCTTCCATTGTTTTGGCTTGATCCGCATAGAAGGATCTGCCATTCACTGTCCAGAATTTTAAGTTTGCCTTTTCTAAAGCTTCGCGCTTTAAAAGATTTTCTTCGTATTTTTCAGTTCCACTCCATTTTTCCCCATCACATTCAACTGCTAGTCGTTCTTTCCGTCCTTCAATGACAAAGTCAATGCAATAGTCTCCAATTTTAAATTTCGGTATTACATAATAGCCCTTTGAGATAATCCATCTCAACACATCGACTTCGAAAGAAGATTCACATTGCTGCTCTAATGCTTTTAACTTTAACGGTTTAATCGGTAATTGCTCGTGAGTGAAAGGAATATTTCCCGGGACAGAATAGTGAGTATCTTGAATTTTAATTTTATTTTCTTTTGCCACAGTCTGTTCTGCAATATTGAAAATCGAGTGGGAACCATCATACAAAGAATAATTTGGAATGTCTTGGATGTATTGCTGAATCAATTCTGTTACTTCTTCACCACTATATTGAGTCGTTGAATAAGTTCCTTTTTCGTCTCCAATAAGGATTACTTTTTCACCTCTAATTAAAACATTCAAAGCAAAAATGTCTAATTGATCACTAGAGTCTAAAATAACTACATCAAATTTTTCATTTGTTACTGGTAAGGTTCTAAAGACTTCTTGAATCGGCATGATCCAAACAGGTATAGCATTTTGAGCTTTTCTGATTGACTTTCTTGCTCCCTCGATAAATTTAACTGCATGTTTTCCTTTTCCTGCACCTATTTTCTTTGTATAGAACTTCCAATCTTTGAGTGCTGATTTTTCATCATCTGACATACGTTCAATTTGGAATAACCAACTCGCATCTTTGATGATTTCTTGTATCAATTTTCTTTGCATTTTCTTTGTATATTGAAGCTGTTTTTTAACAGTTTTACTATTTATATCACTATCTTCTTTTAACCAAGTTTCCATTTTCTTCAGCGTAAATGCATCTTTATAATTTGTTGGTTCTAGATTTTCTTTACCCAAATTATTTCTTAAATATTCTGCTGTAAGTGGCATTTTCGCCGCTAATTTATCGAGATGTGTTTTCCATTTATCAATTACAAGTTGTCTTTTCTTCTGTTCATTCAGTTGTCTTATTAATAATTGCCAAGTATCAAAATCTTTTTCTTGATAAGCGATTAAAAATCCATGAGCAATCGGATGAATGTCTTCTGTTTTTGTTAAATTCACTAATCGATCCAATACTTCTTCGTATGATTTTTGCCATTTTGTAAATTTCATATAATTTAGTGTGTGTTCAATTTCATTTTTTAACTTTGTATAGAATTCCGTATTGAAAATATTGCCTACTGGCAGATTCTCGACTTGAAGTTTTGATGAAAGTGTATTGTTAAGTTCTACGATATTAATAATTCCCTTTAGAATATTAACTTTTCCCTCTAATACTTCAGGAAACTCTTTCACCGTGATATCCATCTCAGGAATGCCCACTTCACTGAAGTTCTGGTTAAATAATCTAGCTAATTTTGTAATAAGCCCTCTATATTCCAAATATTTTTGAAGTGTTATAATATCCTCTAAATTTTTAACGGGTCTACCATTTAACACAGCTGTTTGGAAGAGATATTTTGTTGTTTTCCCTTTAAGCATGAAGAATAGAGAATTTGGCAATTTTCCAGATAGGATTCGCTCTCTTGCCATATCCAAATCGAATTGAATTTCACTAGTCAATTTTTTAGGTAATGCAATTCTATGGTTGATCACCTCTGGATACAGTGAAAGTGCTTTTTCATTAAATTGCGTGATTTGATCAAGAAGTTTAACCCAGTATTCTTTTCTGTTCTCACTAGAAAGTAATTCTTGAATAAACGTGAAGTAAGTTTCTTCTTTTACTAAATATTGAGTCGCACTTATTTCTTCCACAATATCTTTCATTATAAGTAATGGGGACTTTTTAGACGCTGTTAGATCAATTGGTAGAATATATTGCATATCAATATCATCCGTTATTTTCTTTTCTTCTTCCAATAGCGTTTTAAGTGAAGATTCACTGATTAGTTCGTTTTGAATAGATGGCAGATTAGTATGAAGTAGTACTTTGTCTTTTTGATTTAAAGAGTTGTACAGTAAACAGAATTCTTCCCATTCTTCCGCATTCAATGGAAATTTCATGATAAGCGGTAAATCGTCTTTAATCCATTGATAATTGACAACTGGCTCTGCTAGTTGTTTTGCAACATCATATTTGTATAAAGACTGCTTTTTATACTTAATAGGTGTGCCTTCAGACTTTGCATATTTCTTTAAAATCTCATTATATAATTTTTCATTTTCGTTGCTTTGAATTAGTAATAGTTGGTTACTTCTTATTTTTTCTTTTAATGCTTGAACATTTAAATTCTCTAATCGATCAGCAATAACACTTATTGCCTTTTCAATTTCCACATTTCCATCTAAATCTTCATCTACTATCGAAACGCACAAATCTTTAATATCGTCTGGAATTTGATCTTTTAGTGTGGCAAGAGGGCTATCTTTTTGTGTAGTTATGAGGATTTTTTTTCCCTCAGTTAAATAATGGCTTACTATATTTGCAACTGTTTCTGCTTCTACAGTTTTATCTTCAAATTGAACGATAACATTGTCACTTTTTTCTACATTTTGGATGATTTCTTTTTGTTGTTTGGTTGAACTTCGTGGAAAATATAATTGTTCAGGTATAGTGGTTTGAAGGAAATTAGGTTTTGCTTGTTTAACTGTTGGAGCAAATCCTAGAATTCTTTGAATAGTATTTGGGAGTTCCATTCTGTTTTGATCTATGGCTTTCATCATTTGTCTTAAATCATTTGCTATGATATTGTTCTTTTTGTTGCGAATGATTAAATACGATTCGTCTAAAATAACAGGTATGTTTTTGCTATAAAGTGCTGTGTTTTTTTCGATAAAACGTCCATTTGGATCTAGCGCTTTTGCGAGTTTTTTCCATTCTTCTGTAAGATCTGCTATGAAGTTCATATTCTCAATTTTTTCAATAAGTGATTTAAATTCTTCGCTTTTCGGTTGCGGCAAATCATCCAATAAGTCATATTCGAAATGTAATTTTTTTGTGATATCCTTTAGCGCAATCATGTTATCTTCTGAATTATAGGTTAATGTAACTTTTGCTGTAAATAGAGGAAGTTCTATATCTTCTCCTTTAGCTACTCCTCCCCACTTTAATATTCCCTTAGTTAGCACTATTTCAATTTCATCACTTTTGTCCTCTAACGTTTTATAAACCTCTTTTAATTCCGCATAAAGATGGTTAGCCCGGTCAAATTGCCTCTTCCTAGCTGCCCATGCTTTCCATTCGGCTAGTTGTTGATCGTTTTTGTTGTTTTTACTTTCTTTTAGAATATCTTCAATCTTTTTATGATTTTGGATGGAAGTAATTCCTGAGTCTTTATTGAGCTTTACATTTGTCCATTTAACTAATTCTGGATAAGGTCGAGGGCAAACAAGAGCTGTATGTTCGAGAGTGGGTTTATGTATTTCGAATAAGTTGGATGGTTGCCCGCATTGATTGCCAATTGTACAGCCCTCAATTTCACCTAGTTCTTCAAATACCCAAGTTTTCTCGTAATCTTGAATCGTCCGAACGGTTTTACTATTTAAAGATGATAGTGCAAATAAATATTCAAAAAATCTTTTTCCTTTATCATTAATTTGGTTCTGCAAAATCAACACTCCTATCTTTTTCTGTCATATATCTAGAAGGCCATTCAGTACCCATTTAACTATTTAAATATATGCACTAAAAGATAGACTATTCCTTACAAGAGGAATAATTAAACATTTCTAATTAGATATTGTAGCTTTCCGAAATCTTGTTACGAACTTCAAAAAAACATTTTTATATAATTACGGAGCTAAAATAAAAAAATGCTCTTCTTCATATAATGAGGAAAAGCATTTTTTATACTTAATCAGAATTTTACTTATTGCATTAACTGCTATATCAATTATTCACTTAGTTCTTTCTTCATTTCTTTCAATTCTTCTATTTGTTCTTTCGTCAGTTGGATTAACTCCGCTGTAGCTGTATCAATGATTTTAGAAGCTTGCAATTGTTTTAATGTTTCCTGTGCATCTTCAAGCATCATTTCAATATTTTCAAGTTTTAACATTCCCATTTAATCTACTCCTTAAAAAACATCCTTTAAAGCTTTTCTATTATAGCTTATTTTAAGTGTTACCGCATGAATTCTAAGTCTAATTGTTATGTGAAAATCAAACAGTTCAAAAAAATTCCGTTTATTTTATAGACAATAGTATAAGCAAAATGTTGTCAATAACATATTCTAATACATATATTTTTTCAATATCCAATTACTTATAGTCTCATTAAAATTTTTATTTAAAAAGAAGGAGTTTTTCTTTTCCTGTAGAATATAACAAATAACAATTTTCTAAATTTTCTTTCTATTTTAAAGCTAGGTAATAATTTTCACTATTTGAGCACATATTATACATAAACAAATTTCTGTTTATGAATATAAAAAAGGAGTTGATAGAGATGAAAGTAGTTTTGATTAATGGGCAATACTTAGCCATTATAAACGAATCTCAAGTTGTTGAGACGAGAGAGCTGCCAGAAGGTGTTAATCTTGGTGCAATGGGAGAAGTCGAATATGACCACCAAACAGGCCAAATTATCATTGATGGACAGATTTATTAATCTTAGTCCATCTTTTTTTATTTCCGTTTAAAAAGGCTATCTTGAAAGCCTAAATAACCTTCAAGAATAGCCTTTTTATCATTTTAATTTGATACCTGAACCTTCAAAAATGAGCTTGCTGATGCATTTTCATAATTATTGGACTTTCACTTTTTTAACCTTTGACTTATTTCCTGCTTTATCTTTTACATAGATCAATATTTCTGTACCTTTTTTATACGTTTGAATAGTTCCTCGTGCTGTTCCTTTGCTTGAAGCCTTAAGTGTTTTAAGCTTTTTCGTATTTTTATATACATAAATCGTTGCATTTGGCTCTGTAAATAAAAAAGAACTCAGCTTATTCAAACTGAGTTCCTTTTCAATACGTATTAAAATATTACCAAACAAATAAACCGACAAGCATTGCACTTAATAGTGAGACTGCAATACCACTTACAAGAAGTTTCCAAACGTTTTTACCGATAATTGCAGATTTTTTTTCATCTAATAATGAGTTAAATGCACCGTAAATCATTCCAACTGTACTAAAGTTTGCGAATGATGTTAAGAATGTTGCTGCTACTGCAACAGTATGTGGCGCCATTGAATGAACATGTTTTGTTAAATCCATCATGGCAACAAATTCATTAGTAGCTAATTTCATACCCATTAACTCTGCAACATACATGGCATCCTTTGTTGGTAAGCCAAGTAAATATGCAAAAGGACTGAAAATGTAAGAAAAGATTTTTTGGATTGTTAAGCCGTCAGAGACTAAACCTAAAATTCCATTAACCGCAGCTGTTAAAGCTACATAACCAACAAGCATCGCTGCAATAACGATTACCATGTTCATACCAACTAACATACTGTTAGAAATAGTTGAGAAGAAGTCTTTTTTCTCTTCTTTTGAAGGTTTGTATACAACATCTTCTTCTTTTGGAACGTCAACTGGGTGAAGCATATTGACAACAAGTAATGCGTTTAAACAGTTTAGCGGAATAGCACAGAAAACGTATGCAGCTGGAACCATTGATAAATATGCACCAACAATAGAACCACTAATACAACTCATACTCATAATACCAAAAGTAAGTAAACGATTTTCTTTTAAATTATCCAATTGATTTCTGATAACTGCTAATGCTTCTGTGTTACCTAAGAACATCATTTGAATAGAGTAGAAACTTTCTAATTTTGGTAGACCTGATACTTTAGAGATCAACCAACCAACTTTATCAATAATCCAAGTTAAAATACCGAAATAAGATAAAATATCAAAGAACGTTACGATGAAAATAATTGGTACTAAAGCATTGAAGAAAAAGTCAACACTTTCATTCGCTAAAGCACTAGGCCATACAAATGAGATCCCCTCATTTGCACATTTGATCAACCAAGTAAAGAAAGCAGCAATTTTATTGATAATCCAGCCACCGATTGTTGTTTTTAACATAAACCATGTGATGAGTACTTCAACAACAAGAAGTGAAACGATTGCGCGCCACTTAATCTCCTTTTTACGAGGTGAGCAAAGGAATACCACTCCCATAACTATAAAAACACCTATAAAGTTTAGTAAAAAATACATTTGAGCAACTCCTGTATCTAAAGAATAAACGACAAAAAAGCCCTTACATTTTCCGCAGTAAAGAATGGAAGTAAGTGCGTCAGAGTAAAAAAAGTCCTATTCACTTCATAACTAATTCTATTCAAACTTTCCTATTATTTAATGTGATAGTTGTTAAAAGCAACCACCATTTAAATAAAATTTAATACTGAGGAAATATTTTTGTTCAATTGATAAGAATATTACACTCGATGGGCTAATTAATCAATATTTTATCATTTAGTCGCAATAATAAAATTAGCTTGAAAATTTACAAAGGTCAGACGACTAACTTTATTTAAAACTTTTTATTTTTTCCGTTAGTTATCTTCATTTATTTTGATAGTGCAATTTTCTGAAAAGACTTTCAAATATTATTTCATTAAATTTCCACTATAATAAAAATAAAAATGGAAAGAAGTATTGAAATTCATGTTATGACCAATAACTGAATACATAGCAAAAATTAGTTGGGAGATTTAAAATGCGTAATATTATTACAATCATATTTGGTTCTGTTTTAATCGGATTTGCTTATAACTTTTTGCTGATACCGCATAAAATATTGAGCGGTGGTTTGAGTGGGATTGCAATGATGCTTGGAATCATCACACCATTAAATACTGGTTTGTTAAACTTCGTGTTAAATTTACCATTACTTATTATTGGATATTTCAAATTAGGTAAACGGTTTATTGGGTACACGATTTTATCCGTCATTGTACTTTCAACCAGTTTGTATATAATCCCTGTTTATGAATTATCAAATGATCCAATTTTAGCTTCTTTATTTGGTGGCGTTATAGCAGGAGTCGGGGTTGGAATCATTTTCCGTGCTTCTGGTTCGTCAGGTGGCTTTGATATTATAGGAATGTTGTTAACGAAAAAGAGAGATTTTCCACTTGGATCAGTTATTTCTGGCATGAATGCTATTGTCATTATCATCTCAGGATTTGTATTTAGTTGGGATGCTGCATTACTAACATTAGTATCTATTTATGCAACGGGTAAGGCGATTGATCTTATTCATACAAATAACTTAAAACTTACTGTCATGATTGTTACTTCTAAAGGCGATGATATGAAGGACAAGCTCTTTTCGAAACTTTATCGAGGAATTACCATTATGAACGGTCAAGGTGCTTATACAGGAGAAGAAAGAAAAATACTAATTACAGTTATTACCCGTTATCAGTTGTCCGAGGTAAAAAACACTATTCGAGAAGTTGATCCACATGCATTTGTCAATATTACAGAAACTAAACAAGTGATTGGTTCGTTTAATAGAGGATAATCAGGAGTTTATCCTTGCTTTGATTTTTTAACTACGATTTACTTTTAATAATTAAAAATGAAAAAGGCTGTCCCATAAGCTAGGCTTTCTACTTATGTGACAGTCTTTTTCTTGTAAAACTCATTCATGTTGAACTCTTTTATAAGTCCTACGAAAGTCTTCCCTTAAAATCTTCATAATTGAATTGACGAAGGATACGGTAATCTCCACTTTTATCTTTTAACACAAGAGTTGGTAGTGCCATTCCGTTAAACGTATTAGTTTTTACCATCGTATAAATAGCCATATCGCCAAATATTAATCTATCGCCATTTTCTAGAGGCTTATCAAAAGAATAATCACCTATAATATCACCTGTTAAACAAGTTGGACCACCAAGTCGATACGTATATTCTTTCTCACCTTTTTCACCTGAACCAAATAGTGGTGGACGATATGGCATTTCTAGAACATCTGGCATATGGCAACATGCTGAAGTATCTAGAATAGCAATTTCAATCTCATTATTAAGTGTATCAAGGACGCTTGTTACAAGAATGCCTGCATTTAATGCAATTGCTTCCCCAGGTTCAAGATAAACTTCAACATCGTATTTTTTCTGAATCCTCGTAATACAGTCTTCCAACAAAGGAATATCATAATCTACCCTAGTGATATGGTGCCCACCACCAAAGTTAATCCATTCCATCTGACCAAGCCATGGTCCAAACTTTTCTTCAACAGCACTTATTGTTGTTGCTAAATCATCTGAATTTTGCTCACAAAGTGTATGAAAATGAAACCCGGAAATCCCTTCCAGTAAGTCAGGACGGAATTGATTTAATGTGACACCAAACCGTGAACCTAGCGCACACGGATCATAAATTTCATGACCTACTTGTGTAGAACATTCAGGATTTATACGTAAACCAATACTTTTTCCAGCTGCAAGAACCTGGTCACGATACTTTTCTACCTGTGAAAAGGAATTGAAAACAATATGATCACATATTTCAATAATCTCTTCTATTTCATCTTCGCGATAAGCTGGTGAAAAGACATGATTTTCTTTTCCCATCTCTTCATAACCAAGCTTTGCTTCATATAGACCACTTCCTGCAGTACCACACAAATACTGACCAATCAGCGGATACATTTCATACATTGAAAATGCTTTTTGTGCAAGTAAAATCTTACAACCAGTTCGATCCATGACACTTTTTAAAATTTGTAAATTCTTTTCTAGTAAACTCTCATCTACTACAAAACTTGGTGTTGGGATATCTTCGAACTTCATATTAGTCTACTAACTCCGGCTCAAAACTTTCTTTCCAAGGAAGGCCCCATTTGTTTAGTGCATCCATGAATGGATCTGGATCGAATTCTTCAATATTGTAAACGCCTTTTTTATCCCATTTACCTGTCATTAACATCATGGCACCAATCATAGCCGGGACGCCAGTTGTGTAAGACACCGCTTGTGAGCCAACTTCTTGGTAGCATTCTTCATGATCGCAAACGTTGTATAAATAGTAAGTCTTATCTTCCCCATCTTTTTTACCGCGGAAAATACAGCCAATATTTGTTTTCCCTTTTGTACGTGGTCCAAGTGAAGCAGGATCTGGTAGTACAGCTTTTAAAAATTGAAGTGGGATAATTTGTTTTCCTTCGTATTCAATTGGTTCAATTGAAGTCATCCCCACATTTTCAAGGCATTTTAAATGTGTTAAATAACTTTCACCAAATGTCATGAAAAATCGAATACGTTTAATACCAGGGATATTCAATGCAAGAGATTCAATTTCTTCATGGTGTAACAGATACATATCCTTTTCGCCAACTTCTGGGAAATTATAAACACGTTTAATTTCCATTGGTTCAGTTTCTACCCACTCACCATTTTCCCAGTAGCTTCCTTTTGCAGATACTTCACGGATATTAATCTCAGGGTTGAAGTTTGTCGCAAATGGATAGCCATGATCGCCCGCATTGCAGTCAAGAATATCAATATATTCAATTTCATCAAATTCATGTTTTAAGGCATAGGCGGAGAATACGCTAGTAACACCTGGATCGAATCCGCTACCTAAAAGCGCAGTAATACCGGCCTCTTCAAAGCGCTCGCGGTATGCCCATTGCCAGCTATATTCGAATTTTGCTGTATCTTCAGGTTCATAGTTTGCTGTATCTAAATAGTTTGTTTTCGTTGCAAGACATGCATCCATTATTGTTAAGTCTTGATATGGTAATGCAAGATTCATCACAATATCAGGTTTCACTTCGTTGATCAATGCGATTAGTTCATCTACATTGTCTGCGTCAACTTTTGCCGTAGTAATTTTTGTTTTAGTTTTTCCTTCTAATTTTGCTTTTAAATCATCACATTTTGATTTTGTACGGCTTGCAATACAAACTTCTTCAAAGACCTCTGAATTTTGACAACATTTTTGGATAGCGACTGAAGCTACTCCTCCGCAACCAATTACAAGTGCTTTTCCCATTTTCTTCTCTCCCAGTAAACAATATTTTTAGATTGTTTATAGAATCAAGCTGTATTCAAAATCGAATTAACAGCCAATTCTATAAAAAGTTTCACTGTGAAATCGCCTAAAATGTAAAAGAAAAAAGCAAGTGAAAAACGCCATTAGCGCATCACTTGCTTAGATATATCGATAACAATAAGAAAAGCATACCTAAAAGACACACTTATACTAAATTACATCTTTCTAGTAAATTACTTTCCTATATCAATTTATATCATTTTAGGATCAGAGTCTATATAGCAAACAATTACTTTTACCACTCTTATTGACCGTTTCACAAGTTGATGTGCATTCGCACTGGTTGTAAAGTAACCAACTTATAAAATTTGAGCTTCTAACTCAATCAATAAGGCAACGAAAAAGTTGCCAATCGGCATTTGACCCGGCACACCGTTGCCTTAACTTTCAAAAGAGAAAGTGGTCAAAATCATCTGCTTGGAAAACCCTAATACTTTAATATCTGCTTTCCAAAATCTAACTTCATCATAATATCAACTAATTTCAAATTAATCAATAGAAAATAAAAAACTTTTTGAATATTAATAATACGATTACATTTAGAGTGTTATTGGAAGATACTAAATATATTTCATAAAATCTATCTCTTTTTGAAATTAATTTTAATTAAAAGAAAAAAAGCCGCTCCTCAAGTAATTGGGAGTGGCAAAAAAGTATATCTTTATTTATCAATCTGACTCTACTTGATTGAATAAACGGATATTGAAAATTTTGTGATAAATGACAAAGAATAATACTGGTAAAGCAATTAGCATTAGCATTGAATATTGAATTGGTAAAGATGTATTAATCAGATTGCCTATAATGATGAACAGTAAAGTTGCTAATATAAATTTGAGCATTCCAATAACTTCCTTTTCAGATTATTATTTAAGGATGACTTTTAAAATAGATACAAAACTTTTCTTGCGTACATATATGTGAAATTCTTTGTTAGTAAAGTATTATTCTTTCTGTATTTTACATCATTATGTCTTATTTGTGAACAAATTGTGTAAAATTTATATCTAAATTCTGAACTTTTTTATTTGTTTTTTAATTTGTCATTATTATGTTAGCCTTTTAGTTTACTAATCTGAAAAGTGTTTTACTATATGTTCAAAATTAAATTTCAACAAGCTCATGATATCTTGATGGCTTATCATGTAAATCCCTATTTTTCTTCTTAAATATAGTTTGCTTGTTCTTCTTTCGGTACCATACTCCCTCCAGTTGCCCAAACAATATGAGTAGCATCAGGGTCATGAATATTCTTCTTCAAATTCTGTGGCCCTATGAAACCTGCCGCTGCTGACGGTTCTAAAATAATTTGCTCAGCTTTATAAAGCTTCCGAACATATTTACATAATTGTTCATCTGAAATTGTCATGATTCCTTCTAGAAGAGGTTCCATCTGTTTACCAACGAAAGATGATGGTCTTCCTACAGCAAGACCGTCTGCAATAGTTCGATTCGTTAATCCTATATCATTAACAGCAATTTGATCATGTAAACCAGTTGCCATTCCTAACAGCATACATGGTGATTCAGTAGGCTCTACAAAGTAGCAATGTACATTTTCTCCAAAGCTTTCCTTTAAACCGTACGTTACACCACCAGGTCCTCCGCCAACTCCACATGGAATATAAACATAAAGTGGATGACTTTGACTAATTTCTACCCCCTGTTCTCGTAGTTGTTGTTTTAGTCTACGCCCCGCTACCGCATAACCGGCAAATAGCTGCTTAGAATTCTCATCATCTATAAAATAATAAGTTGGATCTAAAGATGCCTCTGCTCTCCCCTTGTCAACAGCTAATGAAAAATCCACACTATGTTCTACTACAGTCACACCCATTTTCCTTAATAACTCTTTTTTCCAATCTTTCGCATCATGTGACATATGAACTCTTACATTAAATCCAAGTATCGCGCTCATAATTCCTATACTTAACCCTAGATTACCTGTTGATCCTACGACAATGGTGTAGTTTCGCAAAAGTGGTCGGATAGCATCTGTTGCAAAAATAGCGTAATTATCCTTTTTACTTACTACCTCATGTTCTAAAGCAATTTTCTCAGCAACAAAGAGAACTTCATGAATGCCACCCCGTGCTTTTATGGAGCCACTTATCGGCAATGCATCGTCTCTCTTTAAGTAAAGTTTTCCTAATATACTTAGTTCCATTTGCATTTCTGGAATCAATTGCAATTCAGACTCTACTCTTCCATTATGTATTTTGGTTTCAGGAAACACTTCTTCAAAATATGGCGCAAATCGATTGAATCTATCTTCCGCATCATCAATTAGAGAAGAGTCTATTTTAATCTCATTTGTCTTTTTAGGGTTGAGCCAAACTATTTGTTTCCTACTTTGTAAACTTTCAATTATATCTTGATAAAGTGTTAAATCCATCTCCATTCCCCACTCTCTATTATTTGAAAATATTTTTACGTAATAAATACACTCTGCTTCAAAAACTACAAAATAATAATAAAAACTGTCGTATATTATATTTTTATTTCTATACGACAGTTCCTATTATCTATTTTCAATATGATTTTGATAATTCCTTTATAGATTAAAATTTTGTAAGAAAACAACTGTTTGGAATTTCTTTTGTATTTTTACTTAGAGATTGTTTCACACTTACATTTCTCAATAGCGATCGTATCTCCATACAATTCCTCAATTCGTTTTTCTCCCCAATCATACATCATCTGCACAATCGGTAAGATACTCTTTCCAACTGCAGTCATAAAATAGGTTACTTTTGGTGGAGTATCTTGCGTAACATGGCGATCAATAATGCCGTCTTCTTGTAGCTCTTTTAATTGTTTTGATAATACCCGGTGAGATATTTTAGGAAATAGTTTTTGGAGTTCATGAAAGCGATGTGGTCCTTCAACACCAAGGTGCTAAATAATTACAACTTTATACTTTCCACTGAAGCACTTGTTCGTCGCTTAACAAAATAATTAAATTATAAGATAAGTAGTTAGTTGAGAATTTATCTCTCCTAACTGCTTTCATTTATCACAACTCATTTTGAATTTTTATGCCATTAAAAATACCTTAAAAGCATCAATGAATTGAGCTTTTAAGGTATTTATAAAGTTACCCCTTTGATTTCGTTAGATCCAAAATGACTTCTTCTAATTTTTCGAATTTTTTTTCAAATCGTAGGAATAGATAAATCGTTATGGCAATCGGAAAACCGAAATTTCCCAAAATACTTACCCATAGCGGAAATTCTGTTGGTGTCATGGTCTCACCTCATTTCTCAAGTTTATTTTTATATAAAGTAGAAAAATAACTACATTTTTTGAATTATCAGTCTTTTTTATTGTAGAAGTTTTTTTGTTTATCGTAAAATTCCCAAAATCCATCTAACTTTTCGACGTCATATTTTTTAATAATAGTTACTAGCTTTAGTTGGAGCTCTTGATCCAAATCAGATCTATATTGAAATCTAGTCTGTTTCAAGGTTTTATTTATCTTTGGTTTGAAAGCATTTAATATCTTTACTACTGCCTTACTGTCATTTTTAGATTTAACAGCCAATTGATATAAAGTTTCTACCATTCATTCTCCCCCTTTATCGATTATTAAAAAATACAATTTTCAGGCGATATATTCAATTCTTTTCTTATTCTTTTTAACGCTTTATTGCGGGACTTTGAAATTGTTTGTTGGGATTTTTTTAAATATTGAGCAGTTTCCGAATCTGTTAATCCTTTAATATAGACAAGGTAAAGAATATTTCTTTGATTAGGTGTTAATCGCTTTACAGCCTTGTATATATTTGAATCAGTTATATAATCTAAAATATTGTCCGATTTCAATTCAAAATCTTCGTGATAGATTGTCATGTCTTTGATAGATATATCTGACTCTTCTTTTACAGGTTGGTCTAAAGTGGTAGGAAATCGATAATTCAAGAGGCGCATTTTTTTATCTAAGTTAATCGCATGATAGTAAATTGTAGAAGAAATATAGGCCGTAAAACGAATATTAAAGTAAAATCCACGAAAGGCTCGGTCTAGTTCTTCCTTATTATGGTAAGTTGGATTGCATATAGACTGCCTCAGTAAGTTATAATTCGACTTGTTTGACAAGAAATCCTTGATAACAGGATTATTTAAAAAATCTTGGTTCTCCTGGATAAAAACATGAAATTTACTGCAATCATTTTTTTTAACCAACTTAATACCCCCTTTTATAAAGTGAACTTCACGCAGTGTAAACCTTATCATCACTGTGTCATAGTTGAACCTATCGGGCGCATGGAGTTGATCTCCACTTATCTTTTTCCATTTTAATTGATCCATGATGTAGTGATTTCGCCCGTTAATGCGGGATTTTTCAAATCTATTGCTTGTACATCCTCTTGAAGATAATTCAAAAACATCAAATTTTTAATATCAAATAAATTTTATATAGTTATAAATAACCTATAAACAAAATTGATTTTTATCTTTATTTTTAATCCTTTTGTATCACATATTTGTTTTTTTATAATCTTTTACTAATTAAAAGAACCATTTACAATAAAAATAACAACCACATTTCAAATAATTGTAACTTCCTTTATTAACATTTTAGTAATTTTTTTCTAAAACATGCAAGAAAAATGAATGTTTTTGTTCTAATTTTGATAAATGCATGTAATTACCTATAAATATTGATTTTTTACACATTAAAATAAAAACCACAATGGATATTTTACCTTCCACTGTGGTTTCAATTTTATAATATTAACATGTTGAAAATAATCTTTCTTTCTGTTTCTATCACGTATTCATAAGCAATCTCTTCTTATCAATCTTGCCAACATGAGTTTTTGGTAGTGCTGCTACAAAAAAGATTCGTCGCGGAATTTTATAACCTCCAAGAAAATTTCTGCAATGTTCTTGTATTTCTTCGATATTATTAAAGTTATTTTTTCCTACAATAAAAGCTGTTACAACTTCTCCCCAGTGTAGATCAGGCGTACCTACTACAGCTACTTCCAAGACTTTTGGGTGTGTAATAATACACTGTTCTACTTCTTGCGGATAAACATTTTCTCCACCTGTAATAATCATCTCTTTTATCCGTCCAATAATGTAAATATCACCATCTCGATCTTGTTTGGCCAGGTCTCCAGTACGAAGCCATCCATTCTTTTTAACTTTCGCTGTTTCTTCCTGGTTTTTCCAATACTCAGTAAATACGTGATTTCCACTTATAAAAAGTTCACCTATCTCATCGACTTCACATTCTTTTCCTTCTGAATCTAGTATTTTAATTTGATTGAATTGCATGGCTTTACCAACTGATCCTCTTTTTTTCGCTGCTACTTCAGGATGAATGACAAAATTATTAGGTCCTGCTTCTGTTAATCCGTACCCTTCTTTAAAGCTTAATCCTTTTTGTTGGAAAGCGTTATAAATCGTCAGAGGACAAGGTGAACCACCCGATAAAAAGACTTTAACTGTTGGAAAAGTTGTACGTTGAAAATCCTCTGTTTTAATAATGGCCTGATACATAGTTGGGACAAATAGTGAAATAGTTGTTTTGTATTTATTTAGTGCTTTGACAGCTTCTTGAGGATTAAACTTTTTTCCAACAACTACCGTACCACCTACCATTAAGATTGGAATGGACAATGCATTTAGTCCCCCGGTATGAAACAAAGGCATATAATTTAATGTACAATCATCACTACTTAGATTCCAACTGATGATTGTATTAAAAGCATTCCAATTTACTGCTTTATAAGATATTACGACACCTTTAGGTTTGCCGGTAGTACCACCAGTATATATTAACAACCAAGCATCTTCGGAATTATTCCCATTGTTATCTATATTATTTTTTCCTATGGGGAGTTCTTCATTAATTGGGTGTGCCTTTATATGTGAATTTCTGCTTACAATTGAGATGAATCGGTCTTCATATATTAGTAAGGTTGGGGTGCAATCTTCTAATATATAGTTCAATTCAGCTTCACTTAATCGCCAATTGAGCGGGACATAAATATAACCTCCAATCCCACATGCAAAAAGAATAGCAAATAAATCAATTCGATTTTCAGCGATTACGGCTACTCTATCATTTTTTTGCAAGCCCATAGTTTTAAAAAATGCTAACCATTTATAAATTTCATCAGAAAGAAGCTGATAAGTCCAACTTCTCTCTGAATCAATATCGATTAATGCTATTTTATTTGGCATAATTGCAGTTCTTTTTAATATCCACGAATGCTCGGTTCCCATTTTTTCACCCCTACATCATAATTCCACCATCCACTTGTAATACATGCCCTGTAATGTAGTTAGACTCATCAGAAGCTAAAAATAAATAGGCATTGGCTATATCATCTGGAATGCCCAATCGATTTAAAGAAACAATTGATTCCATATGATTGAGGACTTTTTCTGGCATTTTTTCGACCATAGGCGTTCTAGTGAATCCTGGTGCAACTGCATTAACGTTGATTCCTTTTCTACCAAGTTCTTTTGCCCAGGTTTTGGTCATTCCAACAACAGCTGCTTTTGTCGCCGCATAATTGGTTTGACCGATATTACCATATACTCCACTAACTGAAGATGTATTAATTATTTTTCCGTATCCATTTGCAATCATTGAAGGAACAACAGCTTGCGTACAATTGAAGACACCTTTTAAATTGACATCAATCACTTGATCAAATTGTTCTGCTGTCATTTTCCAAAGCATAGCATCATTTGTAATACCTGCATTATTAACTAGAATATCAATCTTGTTAAATTCTTTAAGAATTTCTGATACTACATTCGTTATGCTCTCTTTATCTGCAACATTTATTTGGTAAAAGGAAACTTTTAGATTTTCTTTTAATAACTCTTCTTCAACTTTTTTCCCTGCATCTGAATTATAATCTGCAATAATTACTGTTGCACCTTCATTTGCAAACCGTTTTACTGCTGCTAAACCAATCCCACTAGCACCACCTGTAATAATTGCCACTTTGTCTTGTAAACGCATTGTGATTCCCCCTTATATAAAATGTTCAACCGCTTCAACAAGTTGAGGTAAATCATCAATCAACGCTGAATGACCACAATTACTTAGTTTTACAACCTGCGCTCTCCCCTCAAAATCTTCAATAATCTCATTTGTCATACTTTCTCCTACCACATAATCTCGTTCACCATACAGAATGAGCGTCGGTATTTGAATTTTCGCTACCTCATTGTGGCCTATACTTACTTCGTTATCGACAGCGCTGATATTAAAAGTATTTAATGCATAATACACATCAGCAAGATTACGCTGTGTTAACATATCATCTATATAAGCTTCATATTGTTCTTGTGTTGGTTGGTTATGCGTGTAGATTAATGCATTCCATACCGCTTTTAACCCATCTCTATTCTTTGTATCGTATAACCATTGCATCGCTAACGTTTTACCTTTGTCATTTTCCACCTCTTCCAACGTTAATAGCCTATTCGAATAATTCGGTGTACCGTCTAGGTTTGTATCAAAAAATGCATACCCTCTTGTGGAAGCTGATGCTAATAATATTAGTCTTTGGCATAGTCCTGGATAATCCGCGCAAAATTGCATAGCTACTGCTCCACCAGTTGACCATCCCATTAATGAGAAATTCTTTAAACCTAAAGCTTCAATCCATAACTTTAGATCATCGCTGAAGTCTTTAATATGTTGAATTCGTTGATGATACGATGATTGACCAAATCCTCTTAAATCTGGCGCATAGACGGTAAATCGTTTATCTAATTTTTCAATAAGGACATCCCAATGTTTTGAAGATGTCATATTACCATGCACTAAAATAAGTATTTCTTCACCACCGGATTTTTCACGATATGCAATTGTTTCTCCATTTGATAAATTTATTTTTTTCAATGTTTCTTGTTGATTTGTCATATCAATACCACCTTTCACGGCCCCACCGAATTGTCACTGCACCCCATACATAGCCTATTCCAGCGCTTACAAATGTGATAATGTCTCCATTTTTAATTTTGCCTTCTTCTAATGCAAGATCTAGTGATAATATTTGATCTATTTGTCCGATATGACATAATATGACGATAGATCGATTGTGTTTCTTTTAGCTCCAATGCTTGTCGAACATAAACATGAGCTGATTTTTTCATATGCAGCTTTGCTAAATAAGATAATTTTGATTCGTCATAACCACTTTTCTGCAGTGAACGTCTGATTACTTTTAAAAAATTATCTAGCGATTTTTGTTCAAGTCCGGCTTTTATTAAAGCGCTTTCATATTTGTGGTTTTATCATAAAGGTTGTAAGTTACAAATGGGTTACAAAACAAAATGACCTAACGATTATTCGAGAGGTCATTTTAATATCATGTCATACATTTGGACGGTTGTTTCCATTGGTTCAATATTCAATTCTTTCTTTAATATTCTTTCACATTTTTCAAACCATTTTACTGCTTGTGCACGATTATGTAATTGATAATAACCGTACATTATTAGTCGATACGCTTCTTCCCAAGTATTATCCATTTTCAGCAAATGCTCTGCCCAATAAATTGTTTTGTTAAATTCCTTTAATCGAACAAAATTTTGTGCCACTCTCTCCACAGCTTCCATATAAAGTTGCTTTGCTTCTTCTCTAAAATTTTGAACCCAGTATAAATAAGGTTTATCTGCGATTAATTCTCCTGTATATAATTGAATACCACGCATTAACCATTCATTTGAAAATGTCGGATTCATTTCTTCTATTCCATAATGAATAAATTCCTTAAAAGAAATGTAATCACTCGTTATACAGTGTTCTGTAACTAGTTTATACATCGATTGTTTCCGAATAATATAGGCACTTTCTGAGCGAGGCAATCGATTAGGTTCCAATACTTTAAGCAATGCATTATAAACAACTTTAAAGTCTCTAAGGCTTGCCTGATCTGTTGTTTTTGGCCATAACGCATTGACAATTTCTTCTTTTGAAACAAATCTTGAATGATTCATATATAGATAAAGAAATAATTCTTTCGCTTTCTCTCGTTGCCATGATTTTTCATCTATTTCATGATTATCTCGAAAAATCGTTACTTTTCCCAGCAATTGAATCTTATACACATATGTAGGAACAGCCTGACTAGTGTCTACTTCTAATAATTCATACACCTTTATCATAAGAGGTGCAGAAGTATCAGTATCTTGGAGCCTTTTCCAATGGTCAACCATTTTCCACCATACTAAACTTTGCACTGGTCCAAAAATATGTTGTGCTGTTATAAAAAATTCATATTTTTGTTCCATCAAAATAGAGATGCAATCTTTAAAAGTATTCAAAAAGACTTGATCATTTTTTTCTAAATAAGCGATATAGGCAGACCAAAAATTAACGATTATGATACCAAAATAGTCTGCATCCGAAAATTTCCCCTTTGCAAGTGAAATGGCCTTTTTAGCTTCTTTCAATTGTCCATGCTCGACATATATAATTGTTAAGGCTGTATAGAGTAATGCTGAAACCCAATGATCATGAACTCTCTCCGTTTCTTCTAACCCTAATTCTGCAAACATGATACCATCTTCGAAATGGTATTGCCTACTTTTAACGATTGCTAAACCCATATAAGATTCTGCCTTTGCACGATTCACTTGTAAATTATCCATGATTTCAATAGACTTCAAGTAATATTTTTCTGCATCTAAAACATTATATGGATTTAATACAAGTAAAGTATGACCTTTTCGTAGATAAGCTATTGATAGATGGTATTGTGAAAACTGATTGTCTTTTTTAATAATACTTTTATTAGCAATTTCTAATGCGCCTTTATTTTCACCTAATAGAGTTAAGATAAATGAATAGAGTACATCTGTTTCTCGATATGCATCCAATCGTACACCACTCGAATCTAAACGAGTTTCTATTAACTTTTTTGCTTGCTGAAATTTCCCTTGTCGAAGCAATATTCTTACATCTAAATTTCCATGCAGTAATATTTCAGTTGAAAGTCCAACTTCTTCAATCCATTGTTCTGCTTCGAACGGTTTTCCCAAATTGACTAGATTCTCAGCGTATTGTTTTTGTATAAATTGTAATTGTTCTTTTTCAATTTGTGTATGTTCCGCCAAATCTAATGCTTCTTGTAAATAACCTTCTGCAAGCGATGGCTGAATTGTATCTAAATAGATATGTGCTAATCCTATTTTTGCCCTTAACATAAGTTCAAAATTTCTATGCCTTTTTGCGAATTCCAGACATTTCTCATAGGCGGTGCGTGCTTTTTTATACTGTGCTCGAAATCTTTGGCTTTCACCTACAAAATAGTAGAGTTGAAAATTTTGAACCATAGTATCCTTTGATAACTCTCGAATTTTCTCAATCAACCAATCATATTTTCCTTCTTCTAAAAATTGACTAGCAAACCTGATGATTGTCTTAGCAATGATATCTTCGTTTTTTGTTTTCATAGCGTGATAAACAGCTTGAATTGCATTTTGTTTCTTCGTAAAGAAAATAGTAGCGTTGTAATGTAATCTATTAAATTCATCTATATTCTGTTCCATCATTTTCAGTTCCAAAAATTGTTGAAAAAGTACATGGTATCGAAATTCGCTATACCCGCTTAGAGGCTGTATAAACGAATGCTTTTTAACAAGTTTGGTAAGAACCTCTGAAAAATTCTTTCCATAGAATTCTTCAATTACTTTATGAGAAAATGTTTCAAAAATACTGAATTTTAAAGTTACTTCCTTCTCAAATTCTTCAAGAGATTCAAATACTTCATCTGATAAATAATGAAATATATCACTAGTTTTTGGGCTCTGTAATTTATCAATAGATTTTTCTAAATTATTTGTTCGAGTAGCTAAAAAAAGAATGGCAATCGCCCAACCATCCGTAGCCTTGGATATTTGTTTCACTTGTTCTTCCGTAATAGATTGTTCAAAATAATCTTCAAAAAACACCTGAATTTCTTCTGTTGAAAAAACAAAATCCGCTTCTACACATTCTACAAGTTGATTGGTCAATCTTAGGTTTCGTAAACAATTCCATGAGGGATAAATTCTTGATGATACAATGAGATGGACATTTGATGGTAAATGGAGAATAAGTTTTTCCATAATAAAATGAATTTGATATATATGATCTACTAAATAATAATCATCCAGTACGACAAAGAACGGCTCTCGAATTTTGCAAAACTCATTTGCAAACATAATATAGAGTTTGTTTAATTCCTCCGTTTTAGGAACTGTAGATAACTGATCCCAACCTTTCATCTGATCTCCAAAAGATGGGATCACACGTCTTACACTATAAAACAAATGACGCAAAAAAGGTAAAATATCATCATCATCTGCCGTTACTTGATACCATGAATAAGCAATTGATTGATCAGCTAAAAATTGTGCTAATGCAGAACTTTTACCAAATCCAGCTCCACTATGTAATATGGTGAGTTTAGCATTATGGCTATTTGAAAGTTTTTTCATCACTCTTGCTCTTCTCATATAATGCGCTGCTGGTTCAGGTGGAATCAGTTTAGATAACAATATATTTTCGTCCATAATAGATCCCCTTTGCATTTATACATTAGTATATATTCATTAATTTAAAATTCGATATACTATGAAACATTTAATACTTTATACATTAACATTTCAATATTCAGATTAGATATCCTCTAACTATTTGAAAATGATTCGAAATTCATTTTCAGCTTTTACTATATGCAAATTTATATATATAAATGTTTAAATATTCACGATATCCCTCTGGGAGAATCATTTATTCATTTTTTGGACAAAAAAAGATATACCCTATTTAAAGAGTATATCCTTTCATTTCTATAGTTCTAAACAGGAATCGTGATGGTAAATGTAGTACCTTTTCCTTTTGAACTTTCAACATTTACTTGCCCGCCAACATTGTGAATGGCATTATAAACGATGACCATCCCAAGGCCCGTTCCATCATTTTTAGTTGAATAATATGGCTTTGCAATCGACAAAATTTCTTGTTCATCCATTCCTATACCTGAATCAGTGATTTTAATGATTATATTGTTTTTATGTTCTAATACTTTTATGCATAATATTCCGCCGCTATCTTTCATCGCCTCAATCCCGTTTTTAAAGAGGTTTATAAAGCATTGACGCATTAGTGTTGTGTTTAATTTTCTATGTAATGAGTTGTGAAAACTTATTTTCATTTGAACATGATGCATATTCGCATAAGGAATCAATATATTCTTGGCATATTTTATATCTTCGATTAGATTTGTTTCTTCTAACAGGTCATCTTGAGGTTTTGAAAAAGTAAGAAAATCACTTACAATTTTCTCAGCTCGTTGCAATTCTTGTAATGAGTAGTCAATATAGCCCTTGTCATTTTCTGAAATTGAATTCGAATTACTTAATAATTGTAAAAATCCAGAAGTAGTCGTTAAAGGATTTCGAATTTCATGAGCTACACTTGCTGATAATTCACTAATTACATGGAATTTCTCAGATTGAGCAATCTTTTCACGTGTTCTTAAATTCTGTAAGATGCGCTCTATTAAGCTGAAAATTATAAATGACATGATAAAGTATGTACTTGTTAAGTTAATGGCCAACATCCAGAACTCTTTATTATCTGGAACCTGAAACTGAAGAGTAAATAGGTAGAATAATACATTCAATAAAGCCAACACTGACCCAAAAATAATACGAGGCTTTACGTTTAATTGTTTAAACTTCCGATGACACAAAGATACGACTATTAAAACCAATGTCGAATATAAAAATGATTGTATAATCCCTTCCCCACCGATTAACGTTCGACATATATTAAGAACTATGTATAAGAACAATATATTTTTAAAACCAAGATATAATCCAACTAATATAAATGGAATATATCGCAAATCGACTATAAAACCGCTATGCAAATGGATTGGGAATAACAGACACAATACCATTGTAACAGATGCTAGAAGAGTAAAAGTCAAACTATAGTTTTTTAGATTTCGATAATCACAAAAGACAAAATAGACCACAAACGGGATCAATAAAAATAAAAAATTAATGAGAAATGTTGATAACAAAATAGTACTTCCTTCCACCAAAATTTGGGGTCGCCTCTATTATTTCATAAGTTTCCAAATAATGATAGACTAATGGTATTAATACATTAATTTAAAATATTTTATATTATCGTTATTTTTATGAACTTACGTAATTTTTCGTAATTTTTCGTTTATATCGGTAGCTATTCATTTACACATTAGTAAACGTTCCAATAATTCCGTATTTAAATTTCAAGATAATAGGAGGGCTTTTGTGGTTATTAAATCAAAAAGTGTATTTTGGTTACTATTAGGTTTACTTGTTATTACTTCAAATCTTGCATTATATCGTACATCTTATGGTACTTCTATCTTGCCAGAAGATACAAATAGTGTTGTTCTCGGTTCACTACTTGATTTATGTATTATTGCTCCGCTTACTATTTTACTTTATCAAAAAAGGTTTACATTAAAGAATAGCATTTTATTTTTATCCGCTGGATGTATTTTGGCTCGTTTTGTTATACCGATAGAACATTTACAACCTTTCGTTGCGATTACTTGGATTGGGTTTGCAGTAGAAGCAGCTCTCCTGATTCTTGAAATTTCTATATTAGTTTCTTTAGTCATTTTCATGCCAAAAATAATTCGTACAACAAAGCAAAGTAAAATCCCAACAATATTTGCATTTCCAAAAGCCGTTGACCATCATGTAAAATCATATAAATTAGTGCATATTATTTGTTCTGAAGGATTAATGATCTATTATTCCCTTTTTAGTTGGAGAAAAAAGCCTAGCGATGGATTAACAATTTACAAAAACTCTAGTTATATCGCCTTTCAAATAATGATTATTCACGCTATTTTTATTGAAACTATAGGTATACATTGGTGGCTACATGATAAATCTATCATCTTATCGATACTGTTGCTTATTTTCAATGTCTACTCCGTTCTTTTCTTTATAGGTGATTTGCAAGCAATGCGGTTAAATCCTATTACTTTTAGCGAAAAAACATTATTCATCTCTTCAGGTCTTATGAAACGTATTGAGATCCCATACGATTTAATAAGTGACATTATAATAGATAAAGATTTTTTGATAAAGATATCATCAAGAGATACATTAGAATTCGTCCTGCAGGATTTTGAAAAAGTATATCCGAATATACGTATTACTTTAAAAGAACCAATAAACGCAATATTCTATTTGGGTATTCAAAAGAAATATTCTACCGTATCCATTCGAGTTGATGAACTCGATAAGTTCATCTACGAACTAAGTTCTAAATTGGATAAAATATAAAATAAGGTGCCGCTATACTTTGGTAGCGGCACCTTTTTATAAGAATAGTCAATGCTTACTATAACATGTGTTTCAAGCGTTTTTTTACTTCTAACCATTCTTCATTCGTTACACTATACATCACAGTATCTCTAACTGTCCCATCTTTTCTTATCATATGATTTCTTAATATTCCTTCTCTTTTCGCACCAATTCGTTCAATTGCATTTTGTGACCGAGTATTTTCATGATCTGTTTTAATTTGGACCCGATTTAAATGTAAGATTTCAAAGCAATATTGCAATAACAGATATTTACAATTCGTATTTATGGCTGTTCGCCAATATGCGGGTGTCAACCAAGTTGAACCAATTTCTAGTCGATTATGTCTTTCATTAATATCCATAAATCTTGTTGATCCAATAATTTCGTTACTGACAGGCTCAATAATAACAAACGAAAATTCAATTCCTTTTTCTTTATTCTTTAATGCAGTCGATACATATTTTTTCACATCTTCAAGCGTTTCTAACGTTACTGATAAGTATGACCAGATTTCCGGGAAAGTGGCTACTTTTAAAATTCCATTAATATCACTTTTCTCCATCGGTTTTAAAATCACTTGTTCATTATGTAATTCAGTAAATTTCATATTTCTCAACTCCTTCCTTCTAATCTATTCTGTTTTTGGTATAAATAACATAACCAAATCTAACAAAACAGACCATACCAGAAGCTCCATTCACTTTATCACAAATTATTTAACTCAATTATTTCACCTGTAGAGGCATTGATACCATAGGCACAATCTAATTTGCCACATAGAATATATTGTTTTTGCTCGTGATCATAGACAAAAGTAGGCTTTAGTTCAAAATAATCCTTTAACTTTTCGTAAGCATCT
Organism: uncultured Rummeliibacillus sp.; assembly: GCF_934216135.1. Taxonomy (NCBI): domain Bacteria; kingdom Bacillati; phylum Bacillota; class Bacilli; order Caryophanales; family Caryophanaceae; genus Rummeliibacillus; species uncultured Rummeliibacillus sp. Next base: position 82,177 of record NZ_CAKQBI010000010.1, read on the forward strand.
TCTTCTGATATGACAATTCTCTCAGGCAATCGATATAAGTCAAAGGTTTCCAACATGAATTTATTGTCAAGATAATTAAGTACTTCTAATGTTACTCTATCAATAATTAGCAATAGCTTTCTTTGCAAGACGCAGCTTTTCTTCTCACTTCCCGCAAGGATTGCATGAATATATCCTTTATCCCGACAAAGTTCTGATAATTTCCAGTTTCCAGAATCGAATGGATATTGTTGACGTAAAAAATTTGTTACAGCGATTTCACATTTTTCTCTTTCTTGCTCACTAATTGGGATTAAATCTGGATGTGACTCACCAGAAAACGCTAACTCCTCCGGTATTTCTTCAATTATTGCAATTTCTTTTCTCTCAAATTGATCTGAAAGTCTCGATTCCCAAGTAATTATTTTATCTATCTTCAAATGTTCCTTTCCTATTAAAGATACTTCATAAGGAATTGTTGAAAGATCATTTTTTATATAAATTTCCTCGACAGCGTATATCTCAATTAGCTTTTTATAAATAGCGGATGGATAATCGATTAATTTCAATTGAGCTCTTTTTAGTTCATCTATTTTCTCCAACGAAAGCGTATAATCTTCCTTCAGTTGTAAATCTAAGTTAGGAAAATGTCCATTAACAGAGAAAAATATAATTCTCCCATCATAATCATACTTTAGTTCAATATCTCCAAATGGTGATACTTCCTGTCCATTAAGGCAAGATTTAAAATATAAACGTCCCTTTTCCACCTCTACTAGATGGAACTGTTTGTTAAAAGTAAGATTTGTTTGCTCTTCTACCCAATTAATAATTTCTCTAGTATCTAAACCTGAAAAAGTATACTGATTTGAATAGGATTTCTCTCCAACGAAAATGGCACTTTTTGTATGATAACTATTTATATCTATTTCTATTACTGCTGCTCCCTCTGGATTTAGTCCTTCCTCAAGTAACTCGTCATCAATGAAATCTGGAAACCATTCCATGCAAAGTGTATAATTCGTATTTTTGAAAAGATCAATCGTTCTGGAAAAACTATAATGATGCAAATTATATTGCTCCAATCCAAATTTCTCTCTTGTAAAATCAATTAATACGCTTAGCCTCGGCCCCATAAAATCTCTCCTTCTCGATAATTGATGAAAAATTCTGTTTTATGTAATTTTAACTCAAATAATCTATTATTAATACGAAAAAACCTTAAAAAGGTTTCTAAAATATTCAAATTTAATATAATTATTTACAAAATTCGCATTATTCTATTTTACAATGATCAAGTGGTGTATAAAATGAGAAATTCTTCTTAATCGGGCTAACTCGTTATCTTGTCACTTGTTTTTACGAAATTTTAAAGAAAAAGAAAGAATTTTTATGGAAAAATTCGATTGATATTGCGGAATATAAGAAATATGAAGTAAAGTATGAATATTCCTGTAGAGTTAGCCCTTCTAAAAGTTAATTTAGAATAAGAAAAAAAGGACTACTTTTTAAAAGATAGCCCTTTCTATATAGAAAAAAATCCCTATAATCATTTGTTTTCTTTATTTCGAATTTGCCTCCATATAATATAGTTTGCAAATTTCTTTTTAGTTGAGCATTTATAGAACAATCCAATGACATTAATATTTTTCAACTTTTCCAATCATATTCTTTTCTTTATCTAGGATTATAATCTCGTAATTAGAGTTACCAATTTGCTTTTGCGTTTTTTCTTCAGCAAAATAATCCTGTAATTCATTTTCAATTTTTTTCACAATAATTTTTGTATCTTTATCTTTTTCTAATCCTGTACGGATGGTTATATTCACAAGATCTTTTCCCTCTTTGAAACTTATTCCTTTCATCTTGTAAGTAGACTTTCCTGCCATTGAATTATAAATATTTGAAACAATAATTGGCCATTTTGTTTGCAAAACCTTTCCTTCCACTTTTACTTCACCTGTCATTTTAGTCTCTTTAGTGGGGTTTGGTTTATGATAAGGTGTAATTTCCAACTTATAATCATCGATATTCTCTTTTTTCAAAAGTTTTTTTATTTTAGGTATTAGTATAGATTTCTGTTCATCAAATCTTTTGCCATTTGACATAAGTCCAATGTTAATAGTAAAAGGATTCGTGCTTATTCCAACGTTTTGAAAGGCAATCTTCTCCACTTCAAGCAGTTTGCTAATTTTTCTATCAATATAAGAATTTTGGTCATTACTTATATTCATAGGAAGCAATTTTTGCATAAAATCAGTAGCAGTTGATGAATACAAAGGTAATGTGCTAACAATAATACAACCTATCAAAATATAACTAAGCACTAGCTTAAAACTTTGCTTTCGAGGTTCATCATTTTGAACAGCTGATATCATTCGTTTTTTTTGCTCTTCAATATTTTCTGAGTGTAGCTGAAGTGAGTTATCAAAGGACTCAAGTCTTTTATCTAATTGTTCAGTACTTTTAGATTCCTTCATATTCAAACCCTCCTTCGACTAAACCTTTTCTTAATTCAACAAGGCCTCTTTTTAAATTAGATTTCACTTTACTTTCGGACCAGTTCAATATTTCTGCTGTTTCTATTGTAGAAAATCCTTTAATTTTACGTAACAATATCACTTGCCTAAAATGTAGCTTTAATGTTTGAATTGCATGATATAACTGCATTTCTTCTTCCTTTAGTTGTAGCATTTGTTCAGGTAGTGGTTTCGTATCTCGTTCATTTAAGGTCAATTCTATATAATATTTCAAAACATTTTTCTTTCTCATAAAATCGATTGTGGTATTTTGCGCTATCTTGAAGATCCACGTTTTAAAGCTAGAATTTGATTGATATGAGTCATAATTTTTATAAGCCTTTATAAATACCTCTTGTAATATATCTTCTGCCAAATAATAATCTTTTGTATTCATCAAAATATATGTAAAAATCATTGTGCCAAATTCATCATACCAACTGGACACGAGTTGATTAGTATTCATTATCCCAACTCCTTTTATATATCTATATATTAGACGAATATTTTGAAAATTGGTCGCAACTTAGTGTCACTATTCTTCTTTTTTATGAAAATCCCTTTCTAACAGACATCAACTCTTTCTATAGTAATCTTTGGTATGATTATGTTAGATTCTTTTATTCATAATAGAGGTGAATACTTATGGAAGTTAATATTAATCTAAACAATGACTCTCCCAAATACGTTCAAATTTACGAGCAACTTAAAAACACCATTGTGACAAAGAAACTTCCTGCTCATAGTAAATTACCTTCAAAACGACATTTAGCTGAAGATTTAAACGTTAGCGTTCATACAGTTAAAGAGGCATATGAACAATTAGATGCAGAAGGGTTTATTTATAGTAAAGAAAGATCTGGCTATTTTGTATCCCCATTTGAATTTGAATGGCAACAAATTAAAGATACGAAACCTATTCAACACGTCTCAAAAACATCATCTATTAAAGTGGATATTGATTTTCATAATGGTGATGTCGATGCCTCTTCTTTCCCTTTTACATCATGGCGTAAATTATTTAAAAAACATTTACAACCAGAAAATTTAGCAAATCCCCCATGGCAAGGCGAACCTACTCTCCGTTTTGAGATTGCTCAATATGTACAACGTTCGAGAGGTGTACAGTGCGATGCTTCGCAGGTGTTTATCTTTGGAGGTACACAACATCAGCTTCAAGCATTATGTCATTTTTTTGGAGCAACTAGTATTGCTGGCATCGAAGAACCTGGTTTTAAAAGAGCTCGCGCTATTTTCCAGCAATATTGCAAACAGACATATCATATTGTTGTTGATGAATATGGGGTAACTGTGCCTACACAAAAAATGGACTTTTTGTATACAACTCCTGCTCATCAATTTCCATTAGGAATGCTAATGTCATCTGAGCGTAGGGCAGAATTATTAAATTGGGCACAAAAGTATAATGCTTATATTATTGAAGACGATTATGATTCAGAATATAGATTTAAAGGTCAACCAATCCCCTCTTTAGCAAAAATGGATCAACTGCAACAAGTCATTTATTCCGGTACATTCTCAAAAACACTTATACCATCCATTCGCATTAGCTATTTAATATTGCCATCATCATTAGTCGAAGCATTTACTAATTTTTATAAAGATCAAAAATCAGTTGTTTCTAAAATAGACCAACTCATTTTAGCAGACTTCATTACCCAAGGGCTTTTTGACAAACATTTAGCAAAAATGAGAACACTATATCGAAAAAAGCAAATTGCATTAATAACATCTATCAAGACTCATTTACCAAGCACATTTCAAATTATTGGTGAAAAATCAGGACTGCACATCGTTTTAAAACTGCCCAACACTTTAAGTGAAAAAGAAGCAATTCAAAAGGCTTTGGGCATAGGAGTATGCGTTTATCCTAGTTCAACTTCATACTATAAACCTTCAGCTCAGCAAATGATTATATTAGGATACGGAGGGCTATCATTTGAACAAATCGAGGAAGGAATACTTAGATTAAAAAAAGTGTGGGATTAGCAATCGTCTAACCAAATCTGTACTTTTTATACACTCACAACCAACTATAAAAGGAGCTATCCAATTGGATAACTCCTTTTACTATTTAAACTTTAATAGCATCTCTTTTCAAAAACGCTAATCGATAAAATACAAGGCTTAGTAAGAAAACTATTGCCATCACAATGTATAGCTGAGATTCAAAATGAACTAGTAGCCATCCTCCAAATACTGGTCCCATAAAACCACCTAAGTTTTTAAACTGTGAAGCTCCTAAATAGGTTGCTTTTTGTGTAGCAGGAGCAATTTCTTCGATTAAAGCATTCATCATTGGAAAAGCGAAGATTTCACCAATTGTAAATATAATCATTCCAACAACAAATACCCAAGTTGTAGTGGCAACATTAAAGATGAGGAAACCAGCTGCGAAAAACAAGATACCAATAACCAAACTTTTCATAATAGAAATCCGTTCTGTATATATGCCAATTGGTAATTGTAATGCTAATACGACAATCGCATTAAGTGTGATTAGTAAAGAATAGAGTTTAACACCATTCTCAATATTTAAATTTATGTACTGTGGTAAAGTCGAGTCGAATTGTGAGTATCCAAGACTAACTAAAATTCCACCTGCAAGTAAATATAATAGTTTTCGATCACCTAATACAACTTTAAGCATTTGAATAATTGTTTGTTTTTCTGTAGTACTCTTAGGTGTCACTTCATACTTTTTAAAGACAAAAATTAAAAATAACCCGTAAATTGTATACATTGAACCTGTGATTAAAAAAGGAACTTTTGCACTGGATAGGCTAGAAATCCATACACCACATAATGGTCCGATCACGGCTGCAATGTTAATCGCTGTATAGCGAAATGAAAATAACCGTCTTCTCTTTTTTTCCTCTGTAAAATCAATCATTAATGCTTGTGAGGCAGGTTCAAAAAAGGAACGACATAAACCATTGATTGCATTCAACAAAATAAAAAAAGAAACAACTCTAACAGTTGCAAAACCTATAAATACTGCACTCCATATAAAAATGGTTGTCAGCATGATAAATTTTCTTCCAAACTTATCTGTCAAATAACCACCTATAAAACCACCAAATGTTGCACATAGTTGAGCAATTCCTAATGTAATTCCAATCATTAGCGGAGAAGCATGTAGTTCACTTTGAAGATAAATAGCTAAAAAAGGAATAGTCATAAAACTAGCAATACGAGTAAAAATCGTACCATTTAATATAATCCATACAATCGGATGAAAAAAGGACATAAATTGCATCATTCGAACTCCTTTTATATAATGCAATAACTTTATCTTACTATTTGCTAAATTACAATATAGACTTTCGAATGAAACATTAAAAAAAGTACATATAGTAGAGGATTAAATCCTTTACTACGTGTACTGAAGAGAGGAAAATTTTAAATTGAAATAACTCATATTAAGGTTTTATACACTTGCTCGAATACTTTAACCGATGCATATTTACGCGCATCTGCAGAACCTATATGAAGCTCTTTTGAATCATTACTTTCTTGATGATAAAATTCAATTTTTGCACCATCAAGATTTTCTGTAAAAGTTTTCATACAATATTTTTGAAGCAGTAAACGATCGATTTGATCAATTTCATCGATTGTTTGTAAGTATGCCGACATCAGAATCACTCCTTTTCGAATGCAAAACTACAACTTGTTTTAAAACTATTTAGGGCTTAAATTGGGTGTGAGCTCCGGTATTTGTTCTTGCTTTTCTTGAGGTGATATTTCCCAATCACGTCCTACTGTTATACCCAAATATTTTCTATCACTTGGATCTGTAATTTCCTTTTGTGGGTATTTTTTAAACCACCAATATTTTGCCAGAACATAGTAAAGAACAGCTCCAACTGCAAATCCTACCAATGAAGAATAAGTTGGTAATAAATTTGCTATAATACCGCCAATAATCCAAGAAATCAGTCCAGCTAGATTAAAACCATTCATATATTTATACTGCCCTGAAATCTCATAAAGTTCCTCCACATTTAATCGACGTTTGCGTAGTAAATAATAATCTGCAAACATAATGCCAACTATTGCAGTTAAAATACCACCTATAATTAGAAGAACTGAATTCAATACATCGAAAAGACTCCAAGGTTGTGCTAGAGTACCAATAATTCCAGCAATTACGACACCTATCCAGAAAGGGACTTTTGGACCACCAATATTAGAAAAGATTGTTGCAGCCGGAATGACATTTGCTGAAGTATTTGTAGACCATTGCGCTAATACAATCATTAACAATAATATTGCTAATACAAATCCGCTTGCAGACTCTTGTAATGCGGCAACAGGATCACCGGATGAAACGGCCATATAACAAACTGCACCGATGACAATCATAAATGTGTTGACAACTGGCATCACAATAAGCGAACCTACCAGTTGTGTCTTATTGCGTTTAATCCAATTTTTTTCATTTTTTGGTGCTTTGAAAAAACGAGATAGAGAAGGCATGTCAGCTGCTAATGTTGCCCAGAAGCCCATATTTGCCATTACAACAACCATAAATGCTGTAAATGTAGCCATTCCTGTTGTTGGAGATTCAACCCATGACCATACTTCTTTCCCTGAAGAAGTTGCCTTATCAGCAAGTGCTACATACATCCAACAAGAGATGAAAATAATGATTGGCGCGGCTAAATCTGCAAAACGTTCAATCGATTTAATACCTAAAGAAGTATTTAATAATTGGAATACGGCAAAGAATACGAAACAGACAAACCAGTTATCAAAATCAAATAAAATATTTAAAATTCCATTGATCGCTAAAGAACCAAAATACGTATTAATACCAAACCAACACGATGCGGTTATCCCCCTTACCAATGAAGGGAGATGCGTTCCGAATGTGTCAAATGGAGCACGCATATAAACAGGAAATGCTAGCCCATGTTCCACACCAATATCACCTATAAGTACCATGAAAATTCCAATTGTTAAGGAGCCGACCAATGTAGCGAAAATTAGCATCGGCATAGGTAAATGGATAATTCCTGCAGCACCAATAGCGAATGCGGCTAATACAATCGCCATCCCTACCCAAATAACTGAAAAACCAAAAGCACCAACATTTCGTTTCTCATAAGAGATAGGCAATAAATCAGGGGATTTCAAATAATCATTTTTTTGCTCCATAGGCATAACCTCCACATTTTTCAATTTTAACGAGGGCATTTCCTACCCTAATATTTCATCTCACTATATCTAAAATAACAACTTGGGAATTTATTAAGACCAGTTACTTTGCCAAATTACTAACATCTACTTTCCAATTGGCTCAGCGGTTGTATTCAATACTTTTAGCATTTCCTGACGTTCGTTCCATGTCATAGACGGCAAAGTATTTTTCACTTCTTTCATCGTAATGGCTCCTTCTTCTGGGCAAACAATAGCGCATAAATTACAGCCAACACAATCTTCCTCACGTATTTTCAGTTGAGAAAGTCCGCTTGCATCATGATAAAGGTCAATAGCTTGATGGGATGTATCTTCACATGCAATATAGCATTTATTACAATGAATACATTTATCATTATTGATTTCTGCTACTACCTTATAATTTAGATCTAAATTACCCCAATCAGAATATTTTGGTACGGATTGCCCGACAATGTCCATCACTGATGTAATACCTTTTTCATCCAAATAATTATTCAATCCATCGATCATATCTTCTACGATACGAAAACCATGATGCATCGCAGCGGTACAAACCTGGACACCGGTTGCACCCATCAATAAAAACTCAGCAGCATCTTGCCAATTTGATATTCCACCTATCCCTGAAATTGGTAGATTAATATGTGGACTTCGAGCACATTCCCCAACCATATTCAACGCAATTGGTTTTACCGCTGGTCCGCAATAACCACCATGTGCCCCTTTACCACCAACATGAGGAATTGTATTCCAAGTGTTTAAATCAACTCCAGCTAAACTATTAATCGTATTTATCATACTAATCGCATCCGCCCCACCTCTTACTGCTGCTTCGGCAGTTACGGTAATATCCGTAATATTTGGCGTTAGCTTCACAATAACAGGCGTTTTAGCCATTTCTTTTGCCCAGTAGGTTTGCTTTTCAACAAGTTCAGGTACCTGACCAGATGCAGCTCCCATACCACGTTCAGCCATTCCATGGGGACACCCAAAATTTAATTCCAAACCATCTACTCCGACGTCTTCTACTCGTTTTACAATTTCATGCCACTTTTCTTGTTTCGGTTCTACCATTAAAGATGCGATAATCGCATGATTGGGAAAGCGTTTCTTTGTCTCATAAATTTCTTTTAAATTTATTTCAAGTAGACGGTCAGTAATGAGCTCAATATTGTTGAAGCCTGCAACTTTCTGTCCATTGAAACTAACTGCTGCAAATCTAGACGATACATTTAAAATAGGATCGCCAAGTGTTTTCCAAACTGCACCTCCCCAACCAGCTTCAAATGCTCTTTGTACTTGATATCCAGAATTGGTTGGTGGAGCAGAAGCTAACCAAAACGGATTTGGTGACTGTATTCCTGCAAGATTTATTCGTAAATCAGCCATATAATCCCCCCTCTTTGTGTTAGGCAATCTCTGATGATTGTTTTAATGAATGATGAATTGCATATGCGCAATCTTTCCCTTGTTGGACAGCTGAAACGACTGTTGCATCACCATAGCCATTTCCATATATCACATCACCACAGGCATATACCTTTGAATTAGATGTTTGAAGTGTTACAGGATCAACTGAAGGAATGCCGTTACTTTGTTGAATGTTGAATTCCTGTATCAAATCTACTTGACGCTTTTGTCCAATTGCACGAATGACAAAATCTGTTGCTATCGTGAAGTTTGAATTTTCGACTTCTAATAATGCATCTTTTCTGTCATAGCAATCGACTAATTTCATTTGAACGCATTCTAATGCCATAACTTGGCCATCTTCATTCCCTACTACTTTTTTAGGTGAAGTTAGCCATTGAAATTCTACCCCCTCTTGCTTAGCAAATTCATATTCAAATGGATATGCTGTCATTTCATTGGCAGTACGACGATATAAAATCTTTACACTTGCTGCACCTAAACGAATTGCACAGGTTGCCGCATCGATCGCCGTATTTCCTGCACCGATAACGACTACTTTCTTGCCTATCATATTTTGCGGAACTGTTTCTTGCTTCGTTGTTTTGACAAACTCAATTGCATCAAGTACACCTTCTAGCATTTCTCCTTCAATATTTAAATTAGGGACTTTGCTCATTCCTACTGCCACTATAATTCGATCAAAGTTCTCCAATAACTCATCGCAAGTAACATCTTTTCCAACTCTCTTCCCTGTTAATATAGTTGCTCCTAATCGACGAACTTGTTCTACTTCCCAGTCAACAACTTCTTGTGGTAATCGGAATGATACAATCCCATGCTGATTAAGTCCTCCAGCCTTTTTTTCAGCTTCGAAGATTGTAACTTCATAACCCATTCGGCATAGTTCACGTGCAGCAGATAACCCTGCTGGTCCACTTCCTATAATAGCAATCCTTTTACCATTTGGAACACCAGCATTGAATAATGGAATATCTTGATTTTTTACCCAATCTGTTGCATAACGTTGAAGGGCTCCAATCTTAATTGGCTTGTCATCTTTTTGCATGACACAGGCACCTTCACAAAGTTCTTCAGTTGGACAAACTCTTGCACAACTTGCTCCCATTGGATTTGCTTCTAAAATTACTTTTGCAGAACCTTTTAAGTTTCCGGAAGCAATTTTTTTGATAAAGCTTGGCACATTAATACTTGTTGGACATGCTCGCATACAAGGTGCATCATAACAATATAAACAACGATTCGCTTCTTCCATTGCACTAGCTTTAGAAAAACCCAGTGTAACTTCTTCAAAATTCTTATCTAATAAACTATTAATCATTTAATCACCCCTATATTATTGAGTAACTACCTCTTTTGTTTCCTCCTTCTTCACTTGTCGTTTAATATACTGACCACTTCCTAAAGCACCAACAAACTCTTTATCTTTTACAACAAAATTCCCCCGACTTAACACACTAATAGGTTCCCCTGTTACTTTTAATCCTTCAAACGCACTATAATCGACATTCATATGATGCGTTTCAGCTGAAATAATACGTTCTTTTCTTGGATCAAATAAGACGATATCCGCATCTGATCCAACTGCTATTGTTCCTTTTTGAGGATATAAGCCAAAAATTTTCGCTGCATTTGTTGAAATCATATCAACGAATTCATTGATTGTTATTTTCCCCTTCACGACGCCTTCAGAATATAAGACACTAAATCTATCTTCGATAAATGGTCCTCCGTTCGGAATTTTTGAGAAATCATCAATTCCTAAACGTTTTTTACCATTAAAATTAAAGGAACATTGATCTGATCCAATTGTTTGAAGTTGTTTAGCTTTTAAGGCATTCCATAAAACTTCTTGATGTTCTTTAGGTCGAAGTGGTGGGGACCAAACGTATTTAGCTCCTTCAAAGTTAGGCTTTTCTAAAGCTGACTGATCGAGTGTTAAGTAAGGTGGGCAAGTTTCACCATACACTTTATACCCTTTTTGTCGTGCAGCAATGATTTCATCAACGGCTTCCTTACATGTCACATGCACTACATAAAGTTCAGCATCTGCTAAATGAGCCAACTCAATTGCTCGTTTTGTTGCCTCACCTTCTAATTGAGGAGGACGAGTTAAAGCATGATAAATTGGTTCTGTATGACCAAGCGCTTTTGCTTCCTCCACTAATTCGTCTATAACTGAACCATTCTCACAATGGACCATAACAACTGCACCCATCTCTTTTCCAACTTTAAAAGCTTGATAAAGGGTACGATCAGTAGCTTGAAATTCCTTCGCGTAGGCAAGGAATACTTTTATAGAAGTAATTCCTTCCTGCTCTAACACTTTCGGTAATTCAACCAAAGTATCTTCGTTTAAATCACCAATCATTAAATGGAATCCATAATCGATGACAGCTTTGTCTTTTGCCTTCTCATGCCACTTATCTACTGCATCCATTAGTTTTATTTCGCCTGCTGTTAAACAAAAATCTAAGATGGTTGTTGTACCACCAAATGCTGCTGCAATCGTACCCGATTCCCAATCATCATCTGTCACCGTATTATTAAAAGGCATATCTAGATGGGTATGGGGATCAATTCCACCTGGAAAAACATATTGTCCAGAAGCATCAATCACTTCCGCCTCATCATCTACGATTCCTTTTCCAATATAAGCAATCTTGCCATCTTCAATTAGAATATCCGCTTCATACTTATCAGCTGCTGTTACGATTGTTCCGCCAGTAATTAGTTTTTTCATAGTGTTCCTTCTTTCTATATAGTTTGTTTTTCTTTTACTAATTTCTCTTGAAGAGAGAGTACTGTTTGAAGTAAGACATTTGCCCCGTTTGCACAATCTTTAAAACTCGTTAGTTCTTCTTCGCAATGGCTTTTTCCATTTACACTCGGTACAAATATCATCGCCGAAGGTATATAGCTTGCCATAAATTGCGCATCATGCCCTGCTCCACTGTACATTCGATGAGAAGTATATCCGTATTTCTCACATGAATCTTCAATCGATTGACAGATGTCACTTTCAAATACAACTGTGTCCCTGCTCCATAGTTTTTCAAATAAGAGTTCACAACCATCAATATCAGATGGCAAATTATGAATAAAATCCTCCACTTTTGATATAATTGCTGGATGTTGGTGACGAGCTTCTAACGTAAATACCACCTTATTCGGAATGACCGTATGAATATTAGGTGAAACGTTCATTCTTCCCATTGTATAAACTAAATCTTGATCTAACGAAGCTAGTTTTTTTCTTAAAGACGTAATAATATCAGTAGCTGCAAATAATGGATCTTTTCGCATTGTCATAGGTGTTGTTCCTGCATGATCGGATTCACCTATAATCGTAATCTCATAACATACCATTCCAAGAACCCCTTCAACTACTCCTATATCTATCGCTTTACTCTCAAGCACAGGTCCCTGTTCAATATGAACTTCTAAATACGCTAAAGCTTCTTTTAAACGATTTTCTTTATCTCCTTGATAGCCGCTTCCTTCTAATGCTTCTAAAAAAGCAACTCCATTTTTATCCTTTGAATGTAGCATTTTTTCTTTATCAAACTTTCCAGCTAATACGCCAGAACTCATCATTGCTGGATCAAAACGCGCACCTTCTTCATTCGTAAAATTGACAATGACTATCGGTGCTTCAATCTCTATTTCAAATTCACGCAATGTTCTGACAACTTCAAGCGCAGTTAAAACACCTAAAACTCCGTCAAAACGTCCGCCTTTCTCAACTGAATCTAAATGTGAACCCATTACAATTGGAGGTAACTCTTTTTTGCCTGGCAATGTCGCATAAATATTTGCCATATCATCAAAGGTGACATCCATCCCAAGTTCTTCACAACATTTACAAAAGTAATTTCTTGCAGCAACATCTTCAGGAGATAAAGATAACCTTGTTACTCCGCCATTTGTAGTTTGACCAAACTTACTAAACATTTGAATTGATTCCTTTAAACGACTTTCATTACATATAAACAATATATTACCTCCCAAATACATGTTATTTTTTATTACATCTACTAACATTTCCAATTTTAGTGTATTATAAATTTATGGTATATAGTCATTTCACTAAAAAAACATGTGCATTCGCACAAAGTACTTTAGCTTTTCTACTATAGAAGTTAGGGGTGAAATAGATGATAACATTTCAACATTTTTTGGATTCACGAATATTTCATATGCTCGTTTTAAGGGGAGGGGCCGATGGATTAAACAATGAAGTCAGTGGTATAAACGTGATTGAAAGTGTAGATTTATCAAAATTTTGTCAAGCAAACGAAATTATTATTTCTACAGGTATTCATCTAAGTGAAAATACAGAGGCTCTTTTAGAACTTATTACAGCGCTTGCTCAAAAGCGAACTGCAGGATTAATCATTAATATAGGTCCTTATATTTCTAAAATACCAACCGAAGCAATAACTCTTGCAAATGATTTACAGTTTCCTATTTTTGAGATGGAATGGCGGTACCGTATTGCCGATTTATTGAAACTGACCTTTCACTTTCTTAATACTCATCATGAAAGAGAGCTAACTGAAGAAGATTTAATGAGAAAATTATTATTTACTGATGTTCAAGATCATTCGTTAGAGAAAGCTTTAGAACATTTTGGTTTTTCTAAAGAAGATGAAAAAGGCATCATTATATGTACCCCTTCTAGCGAGACCCAAGAAATCACAACTTACGAGAGAATTATTCGGCAAGCATTTTCTGTCCGTTACAAGTCATTTCTTCGGCTCATCGACAATAATCAGTTAATCTTCTTAATAAGTCGTTCCCATGTTCAAACTCCAGATATACCATTTTCAAGGACTGTCAACTCTATATTCAATCAACTTCAAGAGAATTACCCGACCCCCACTCCACTATTCATAGGAATGGGAAACTTTTATACAGATACAAAAGATCTTCAAAAAAGTTTAGAACAAGCTAAAACCGTTATAAAACTATCACAGCAGCATAAAAATCCTAATCTTTATAAATATACGGAAATTGGTGCCTACAAAATTATTATGGCAGTTGAAAATAGGGATCTTATACAACGATTTTATCAAGATATGTTAGGATCATTAGTTCAATACGATCAAATGCACAATACCAACATGAAAAGCTTTTTGCGAATTTTTATAGAGGAAGATGGAAGTACTTCTAAAATTAGCAAGAGAGAATTCATACATCGAAATACAGTTCTATATAAAGTCAAAAAAATTGAAACGCTTCTGGATGCTGATTTAAGTACTCCGTTTACTAAAACAAATTTATCAATTGCTTTCATGATTGAAGATATTTTATCAAAATAATAACTTTATGCATTTGCACAAACTTTTATGTCTGAATATTCATTGTTTTCAAAATAAATTGTTAGTATCCTTTTTATGTGAGATAAAATAACATCTATTTAAAAGGAGCTGTAACAATGGATAAAATATTGTCTAATGATATTCAAAAGGATCATCAAGAGTACGTTTTAACTTCTTGGTCCAAACAACTAGGTATACTTCCTAAAGTAATGACCAAAGCAGAAGGTGTTTTTTTCTGGGATGAAGAAGGTCGAAAATATTTCGATATGAGTTCTCAACTTGTCTACACAAACGTGGGCCATCAACACCCTAAACTACTTGAAGCTTTTAAACATATTGGAGAGATTCCACTATCATCTCCTGGTTTTGCCAGTGCATCTAAATCTGCCTTAGCAAAAAAAATTATTGAACTTGCACCGAATAATATGCAGAAAGTCTTTTTCACTTGTGGTGGTGCAGAATCTAACGATCATGCTATTAAAATTGCAAAAATGGTGACTGGTCGATATAAAATTTTCTCTCGTTACCGCTCTTATCACGGTGCAACATTTGGCGCTGGTAATTTGACAGGAGAAAATCGCCGGCTAAGTGCCGAGCCCGGTATTCCCGGTTTCGTTAAATTTGATATTCCCTATTTATATAGAGAAGCAATTGATTTTAGTAGTGAAGAACAAGCAACAGAATTTTATCTAAAACGTTTGCAACAGCAAATTTTATATGAAGGCCCAAATACGATTGCGGCTATATTCATCGAACCAATACCTGGCAGTAACGGTGTTATAATCCCGCCTAAGGGTTACTTAGAAGGTGTTAGAACATTATGTGATGAGTTCGGTATTTTAATGGTTTGTGATGAAGTGATGTCTGGGTTTGGACGCACAGGTAAAATGTTCGCCGTTGACCATTATGACTTTGAACCAGATATGATCACTTTTGCTAAAGGTATTACTTCTGGTTATGCACCCCTTGGAGGAGTTATTGTGAGCAATCAAATTGCCTCTTATTTTGATGATCATCCTCTAATGACTGGTCTAACTTACAGCGGTCATACAATGTGTACTCAAATCGGATTAGAAACTTTAAAAATTTATGAGGAAGAAAAACTCATTGATAACGCTTATAAAGTAGGTAAAGTTTTAGCTGAGCGTCTTGAACAATTATTATCCTACTCTATCGTTGGAGAAGTTCGTCATCTTGGTTTGTTCGCTGCGGTTGAGTTAGTAAAGGATAAAACAACCCGTGAGCCCCTCATTCAATATGGATTAGATTACGGACAGGATCCTGTTCGATTGATGAATAAATTCATATCAATGTTACTTAAAAAAGGATTTTACACCTATTCTCACGAATCTAGTATTATAATAGCTCCACCTCTTGTCATTACAGTGGATGAATTAAATGAAGCTATGGATATTTTCGAAAATGTCATACAAGAATTTGAAAAGTTAATCAATCAACCTAAATTTGCTTCAGTTTAAAGGAGGAATTATATGGAAAATTTCTATTATGAACAACCTGTACCGATTGATTTTGGTGTAGATAAAATCAAAGAGCTACCACAAATCTTAGAAAAATTTAATTTTAAAAAAGGATTATTGATTAGTGCACCTTCAATGATACGAAATGGAATTGCAAATGAGATAAAAGATGCTTCAAACGGTAAAATCGCAGCTATTTTTTCTGATATACAATCAAATCCAACCGTTCAAAATACAGATGATTGCGTTAAAGCCCTTATAGAAAATAATTGTGACTTTGCGATTGCGCTTGGCGGTGGAAGTATATTAGATTGTGCTAAAGTTGCCTGCTTTGTTGCAACAACTTCTTATACAACTGAAGTCTATTTTACGAAGCAACAACCAATTTCACACAAAGGATTACCAATGATTGCTATTCCTACAACAGCGGGTACTGCAAGCGAAATTACAAATGTATCTGTGTTAACTGATACAAAACGCGGTATAAAGGGGCCACTAGCAAGTGAGTTTTTATATCCTATTTATGCGTTAGTTGATCCAAAACTAACATTAAGCTGTCCTCAACAAGTAACAGCATCCAGTGGCTTAGATGTTTTAGCTCATTCATTAGAAGCTTTTTATGGAAAAAAGCACCAACCGTATACAGACCTAGTTGCCGAATATGCAGCAAAATTAGTTTTCGAAAATATCTTGGTTGCCTATCACGCTCCTGATAATATCGAAGCCCGTACCAATATGTGCCTAGCTTCCGTAACAGCAGGTATGGCATTTAACTTAACACAAACTGCTGCCGCTCATGCTTGTTCATACCCATTGACTCAAAATTTCGGTGTCCCACATGGAGAAGCATGCGCTTTAACTTTACCTACTTTCTGGAGACTCAACAGTATCGGTAAAGAAGCAAAAAGACTAGATGCTTTTAGCCGTCGTCTCGGATTTGAAGATGCTAAGGACTTAGCAGATCAAATTGATGAATTAAAGAAAGAAATGAAAATGTGCTTAACAATCGAAGATGCAGGTGTAAAAACAGAAGATGATTTAAACCTTCTAATTGCAAATAGCTTTGCTCCTAATATGCAAAATAACCCTGTAGAAATTAGTCCTGAATTATTAGAAAACCTTTATAAATCTATTTCAAGTGTTCATTCGAATAATTAAAAACTATTTTGACAGTGTAGCTTTATAAATGAGATTGACTAATTAAAATAGCATTCAGTAATTTATATCAAAGTATGATTAAAAACATAAAAACATCTCTTCTCCTCATATATTTCTAGAGAAGAGATGTTTTTAATTAGTTGATTCTGTTAGTTTCTTATTATAGAGGTCAAAAATTGGTGAGGTAAGTATATAAAATGAATTTATTTATGGAGAATATGAATGAAGAAATGGCTATCAACATTCTCAAATGGAAATACGAAGAGCCCTATGATTTTTACAATAATGAAATAACATATGAATCGAAGCAAGAATTACTTGACCATTCATACTACGCAATTGTAAATGAATTTAAAGAACTAATTGGTTTTTTCTGCATTGGGAAGAATGCACAAGTACCAATTGGTATTCAATTTGGTGCTTATATAGATGATTTTGTTGATATGGGTCTTGGTATGAATCCTAATCTTGTGGGCAAAGGTAATGGTTTTGAATTTTGCTCATTCATAATTAATTTTATTAAAGAAACTTATAAAAGTACGCCAATAAGATTAACTGTGGCCAAATTCAATTTAAGAGCTATCCATCTATATGAAAAGCTTGGTTTTGTTTTGGAAGATGAATTCAGCAC
Organism: uncultured Rummeliibacillus sp.; assembly: GCF_934216135.1. Taxonomy (NCBI): domain Bacteria; kingdom Bacillati; phylum Bacillota; class Bacilli; order Caryophanales; family Caryophanaceae; genus Rummeliibacillus; species uncultured Rummeliibacillus sp. Next base: position 99,905 of record NZ_CAKQBI010000010.1, read on the forward strand.
CGATCTTATAGAATTTATTACTATGGTTAAAAAGGAAACTTATTAAAACCTCATATTCTATATATAGGTAATAAAAAGAGATGGCGAATTTATCGACGTCTCTTTTTTATGTGTTAGGTGCTAGCTTACTAGTATTTAGCTAAATTCGGCATCTCATTTCTCGGGAAATAATTAAGACGCAGGATAATTATTATGTTATGTTATCTTTTCTATTTAAGGTAAAACACCTCTAATAGTATTTCTCATATTAGCTCAATAATATTATTTTAACTTTAAGATGTTTTATATCTGTCTTTTGACAAATACTACTTTTAAAATAACTTAACATATCCTTACATTCTATCAATATTAGCTTAATAATGATTATTTATAGTTAAACTATACCAATTAAAGGAGGCAATACCATTGAAATCTTATTTATCAAAGAAACTTATTTCTATTGCTGCAATTTCCACACTTGCTTTAAGCAGCCTTACTATTTCAGCTTCGGATGTTGATGCAAAGACTACTACAAAGAAAAATGAAGTGAAAAACGTCATTTTCTTAATCGGGGATGGTATGGGGAATTCATACACTTCTGCTTACCGTTATTTAAAAAATAGTTCAAGTAATCAGTATGTAAACCAGACATCATTCGACAAATATTTAGTTGGACAACAAATGACATACCCTGAAGACCCAGAAGAAAATGTGACAGATTCAGCTTCCGCAGCAACTGCTATGTCAGCAGGTGTTAAAACATACAATAATGCCATTGCAGTTGATAATAATAAAGAGAATGTAAAAACTGTCTTAGAATCTGCTAAAGAAATGGGAAAAGCAACTGGTTTAGTTGCAACATCTGAAATTACACATGCAACACCTGCTGCTTTCGGTGCTCATGATGAGACTCGAAAAAATATGAATGGTATTGCAGATGATTATTTTGATGAATTGGTAAATGGAAAACATAAAATTGATGTGCTTCTTGGTGGTGGTAAATCTAATTTCGTCCGTCAAGACCGTGATCTTACAAAAGAATTTAAATCAGCAGGTTATAACTATGTTACTTCAAAATCAGAATTACAAAAAAATAACAATTCAAAATTACTTGGATTATTTGCTGATGGTGGGTTAGACAAATTGATTGACCGCAATGCTGCTACCCCATCACTTGCTGACATGACAAATGCAGCTCTTAAACAACTAAGTAAGGATAAAGACGGTTTCTTCTTAATGATCGAAGGAAGCCAAATCGATTGGGCTGGTCATGACAACGACATTGTTGCTGCTATGAGTGAAATGAAAGATTTTGAAAAAGCATTTGAAGCTGCTATTGCCTATGCTAAAAAAGACAAAAATACTCTCGTAGTTGCTACAGCTGACCATTCAACAGGTGGTTTCTCATTAGCTGCAAAAGATGATTATAACTGGTTCCCAGAAGCGATTAAAGCTGCTAAAAAAACACCAGATTATATGGCTCAACAAATAGCTGCAGGTGCTGATGTAGAAGAAACATTAAAAAAATACAGCGGACTTACTTTAACTGCTGACGAGATCAAATCGGTGAAAGATGTAACTTCAGGTAAAGCGACTGATATTGATAATGCCATTGAAAAAATATACGATAAACGTTCTAATACCGGTTGGACAACAGGTGGTCATACAGGCGAAGATGTAAATGTTTATGCTTTTGGACCTGATGCTTCTAAATTTGCAGGACAAATCGACAATACCGATCAAGCTAAAATTATCTTCAATATCATTGAAAAAAACAAAAAGAAAAAGACTAAAATAAAAGATCAATCATAATTATGAGGCAAATTTCATTGTCTTAAAATTACTCAAACAACATGATCTGGTCGTCCCTTTCAGTGGCGTCCAGATTTTTTCAAGCAAGGAGGAACAATATTGAATAAGTCTATTACTACCCTACTACTTAGTGGTTGTATACTAACTTTACTATCAGGTTGCTCAATACAATCTTCTACTTCAAATAGCTCTCATGCAGAAGCTGCCAGTAATACAGATTATCATAAAAATTATCAAGCAAATCCTCAAGTAACAGATGATCGAACATTATTAAATGTAGGAGATGAAATTACTGACAAACTCGGTTATGCAAAACTAAAAAAAGCAAATTTAAAGCAAAAGAGTTTTGAAATTGGTGATATCATCTTAACAATTCGGGATGTGAAACAAGTTTATCTTGAACCTACTTATTCAATGATTGATTATTTTCACGTTTTAACTCATGAGCCTACGTTTGATGTCGTCAAATCATTTGTTGAGATTACTAACAACAGTGATAAGACCGTTCATTTCTCCCCTGTTGCTTTACTAACTTCAAATACAGGGCAAAAATGGACATGGGAACAAGATATTTATCTAGATGACTTATCCGGTACAATAGAACCGAGTCAAACAAAAAGAGGAAATATTGGTTATATCCTTGATGAAGCTCATACTTCACCGACAAAATATGTCCTACAAACGAGTGATGTCTTTGACGAAAAAGAAAATAAAATTGCAGATAGCAAAAAAATAACCCTAACATTGCCAGAGTAAAATAGTAATCCCTTCTTTGTCTTCTAATAGAAGGGTTTTTTCTTTTATTTGGTAAAGAAACTTTTTATCTTAACATTCGTCTTAAAAAACATGGTAAACTATTATAGAATTGAAATAACCATAGATATGGGTTTTTTCATATATACTAAAAGGATTTGAACATAATTTATCCTTTTATAGGCAGCATTATTCAGCTATATTCTTCGCTTCTCTCGTTCTTGCGATAGAATCATAGTGCCTGTTTGGGAAAAAATATTAGAAAGGGAGGAAGGTTTCAAAGATTTCATTTTAAACCGTTTACCGATGAAAAAAGCTTTGTTACTTACACTATTTACTACAATATTATTTGCTACATCTGTTTTTATCATCATTCAACAATTATCTCAATCGGTTTCAGAGCCATCAAAAAAATACATAGAAGATCAAAGTGTGGAAAGCTTTATCGGCTCCATTGGTGAAAATGCGCGTGAGATTGCAGATAAACACGATTTGTATGCTTCTGTAATGATTGCTCAAGCTGTATTAGAAAGCAATGGTGGTACAAGTGATCTAAGCACCCCACCAAATAATAACCTTTTTGGCATCAAAGGTTCATATAAAAAACAATCTGTTACTTTCCAGACATCTGAGGACAACGGTAGTGGGCAAATGCATCAAATATATGCAAAATTTAGAAAGTACCCTAGTTACAAGGCATCTTTGGAAGATTACGCTGAATTACTTCATAATGGAGTGTCTTGGAACAAAAATTATTATAAAAAGACATTTAAAAGCAAAACCAGATCATATAAAGAGGCTACAAAATATTTAACTGGCACATACGCGACTGATACAAATTATCACCAAAAACTAAATTCAATCATAAAACAATACCATTTAACAGAATATGACCAACCAAAAAAGGAAAAGAAACAAGTAGTCGTAAAAAGTGGGGAAACATTAAATTCTCTTTCTCATAAATACGGTGTTTCTGTTACATCCATCAAACAATGGAATCGATTAGATAACAATGCAGTTGAAAATGGTCAAAAGCTTTTAATCTATCAATAATAAAAAGAGAGGCTTTCCATAATTAAAGAGATTATGGAAAGCCTCTTTTTTCTATAAAAATATCCACTTTAAAGGTATTGGGGCTGTGGTGGTCGAATACCACTACCCTCGTCGCGAAAAGTGTGCCTCTAAAATTACTGTTCAGGCACGTCGTTTTGTTTAGTTAGCCGACTAAATAATGCTGAAGAACAGGGAAAAAAGTATCTGATAAAACAATACTAATAAGAGCTGCTACAATCATTGCAAGACTTGAATAAGTTCCTTCTAATTCCCCTATTTCGAAGGCCTTAGATGTACCACAGCCATGAGCACCCATTCCCAATAACAAACCTTTTGCTGCGGATGTTCGTATTCGAATATATTTTATGACAAGCGGTCCAATAATACTCCCAGTTAACCCAGTAACAATAACAAATACAGCTGTCATAGTAGGCTCACCCCCTATGATTTCTGAAATATCCATTGCAATAGGTGTTGTAATTGAACGCGGAACTAAACTATTGACCATATCATTTGATAAACCAATCCACATTGCAAACAAAAAAGATGAAATGATGGCAACGGCACTACCTGTAACTAAGCTCAATCCAATTGCTTTTGCATGCTTCTTTAATAGTGGAAAGTTCTTATAAATAGGAACAGCGAATGCAACTGTAGCTGGTCCTAGAAGTTTAGATAACCAAGTCGCTCCTGAATTATAATCACTATATGAGGTATGAGTGATTAACAATATTGCAATAATAATTAGCGGACAAATTAATAATGGTGATAAGATAATCCAATTCATCTTTTTATAAACTTTCTTGCTTAATAAAAAGATAATAATAGTACCTATAAAGCTTATAAGACCAATTAAACTCATGCTTTTTTCGCACCCCTCTTTTGGACAGAATCTGCAACTAATCCTGTACAAGCCATCACGACGATTGTGCTTAACACAATTACAGCTACAAGCTTAACGCCAATAACACCCAGAATCTGGTCGTACTGCACAACACCTACTGCTGAAGGTACAAAGAATAGTAGTAATTCGCCAGTCAATAATCCCGCGCCAAGATCCACCCATTCAAGCTTCACAATATGTAACTGTAATGCAGTGAACAATAAGACCAAACCAATAATACTTCCAGGGATAGGCAAATGAACCAATCTTGCAATCCCATCACCTAAAAGCAAAATACCGTATAGAAAAATAATTTGAAGAATTATTTTGATTATTTTCATATACATATAAATCACACCTTTTTAAATTGTATTGAAAAAACCGTCTTAAACAATCTAGACGGTTATAAACAGAAACTACCTTATAATGGTTCGTCTTGCTTATCGATCTATTCAATACAATTACTTTACTCTATTGTTTAACATTCGTAAAATACATATTTTTTATATTTTGTATTCCTAAATGGAATAGTTTGGTGCGATATATTGGATAAAACTTTTCGTTGCATGGGATAAATATCGATCCTTTTTAACGATAAGAACAATCTCCCACGGTATAGACGGATTGACAATTGGTATTGCCTTAACAGCATTAGGATTAACTTTTTCAGCTATTGCTTTAGGGAACATGGCAATCCCGAGGTTATGCTCAACCATTTGACTGATAAAGTCCCATTGCGAACTTTCATATGCAATGTGAGGTGTAAATCCAGCATTTTCACACTCTTGTAATATGCGATCATGTAATGTGAAATCTTGGCTGAACAATAACATAGACTCATTTTTAAGATCTTGCATCGTAACTGTCTCTTGTTTTGCTAAGGGGTTGGATTGATTGACAATTAGCATTAATTGCTGTGATGTATACGGAATGACATGGAATTCTTCTGTATCAGCCGGTAACATAACAAACCCCATATCTAAATCGCCTGCCCCTACTAAATCTTTAATCACATTTGCTCCTCTCTCATCTATTTCAATAGTTATTCCAGGATACTTTTCTTGGAATCCTTTAATCATTTGCGGAAAAAAGAGAATACCTATTAAAGGAGGCATACCTATTTTTATTTTCCCCTTTTTTAATTGTGTTACATCTTCTAATACAACATCTAATTCATCTACTAAATTTAATATTTTCATCGCATGTTCATAGACCACTTCACCTACATCTGTTAATTCACTTTTTCGTGGTGAACGGTGAAATAGTGTAACATCCATTTGTTGTTCTAAAGATTTAACCACTTTACTCAATGTTGGTTGAGTGATATGTAAAATATCGGCTGCCTTTGAAAAGCTCTTATTTTTGGCAACAGTAACAAAATATTTTAATTCTCTAATTTCCATCTTCAATACACCTTTCAATTGATATTGAAACAACAATAAATTATCTATTTTAAGAATTGGGTTCGTAATAATTATAGCCATAACTACCTTGAATAATTTGATTATTGTATAAAAATTTCATAATTTCTATCATGACTGAGACTAGTTTTATTTTCTGAGATAGAGATAGTTTTCATATCAGTTTATTAAAATTTATAAATTTTCTTTCCAATAACAATATTTTCTTCTTTATGTTAAAATATACTCAATCATTAAATTTGGAGGGGGTTTTATATTGAAGTATGAGAAAATAGCCGATCATTTATATAGTATTGATACAAATGATCTAGGATTAAAAAACCGCACAACTTCTTATATAATAGTTGATGACAAAATTGCATTAATCGAAACATCAGCAAGCCCATCAATCCCTTATATTTTGAACGCTTTAGAAGAATTACATATCAAGCCAAGTGATATCGATTATTTAATCTTGACGCATATCCATTTAGATCACGCAGGCGGTGCTGGTGTAATGATGAAATACTGTCCAAACGCAACCGTGTTAGTTCATCCAAAAGGAGTCCGTCATTTAGTTGATCCTAGTCGTCTAATTGCCAGCGCAAGGTCCGTTTACGGAGAAAATTTCGATGCAATTTTCGGTGAAATTTTACCAATTCAAGAAAAACAACTTTATGCCATAGGAGATAGAGAAATTATAAGATTAGGATCCTCTACTCTCACTTTCTACTACACAAAGGGACACGCAAATCACCATATTTCAATACATGAATCATTAACAAATGGAATGTTTGTTGGAGATACAACAGGCGTTTACTACCCTGATATGACCGGAGAAGAATTCGATGTTATTCTACCTTCTACATCACCAAATCAATTTGATCCTAATTTGATGGAAGATTCGATTCAACTTTTTGAAAAGATTAAACCTAATGTACTTTATTTCGGTCATTACGGATCGTACACTCATCCACAATTTGCTTATGCAGAAGTTCGACGTTACTTACCTATTTTCATGGATGCGGGACGTCAAACCATGAAAGAAGAAACTGATTTTACAAAACAAGTTCAACGTACAGAGGAAATATTAACAAACTCTATTTTTGCAGAATTACAGGCAAAAGGTCTTTCTAAAGATCATCCTGTTTTTAAAATAATCCCATTAGATTTGGCAGTAAGTGCAATGGGGATTATAGATTATTTAAGTAAATCTTTAAACAAACCAACCTAATCAGCAACAAGCCATTGGATATTCAATGGCTGTTGTATTCTCAGAGATTTTTTGTTACTTTATATATCTTTTTCTAGTTTCGCTTTCTGCAATACTGTACGAATAAAGGGCTCTTTGTTTTTTGTATATGTATGTCTGTCAAACGCATATTCAGATGCCAAATTTGTCTTTAATAACGCATATTCTTCCGCAAATTCGGGATGATTTCTTAAGTAGTTTCTAAATAATATTTTTTCTCTCCATTCCGAACTGTCATATTCACAAATATGCAAATGACAAGTACCTTGTCCCCATTGACCTTTTCTAAAAAATTTTCTATCTTTGAATTCTATTTTTGGGACATATTCATAACCGATATCTTGAAGTGGTTGAACTAGCGAAGAAACTTGTTCCAAATGATGTATACCTACCATTATGTCTATAATGGGCTTTGCTTTTAATCCTATAATAGCTGTGCTTCCTATATGCTCTATATGTAATATTTGATCACCTATTGCATTTATGATACTTGTTTTTTCATATTCAAATTTTTTCAACCAATTTGGGTTATAGTCTACAAGAGTAACTGTCGTATGTTTCATTTTCCCACTCCTTGGTCTAATATATTTTAAAAGGAGAAACTAATGAGAAAAATCTTAAATAATCGATATTTAGAATTCACCTTAATTTTACTAGTTACATGCTCAGTTAGCATCTATACATATATTAACGGCAAGTTATATTTTTATATTAATGGTTTAAGGCACTATGCCGTTTATCCATTAATAATATTCACGATATATGTAATAATTTTATTGATCAACACGAACTATTTAATAAGAAAAATACAATATTGGAGTTTAATATTCTTAACAATTGGATGTTTACTTATCTATAATTATGAAAAACCAAAATATACTTACGAAGATGCACTTGATATAGTAAAAGAGAAAGAAAAGCTTAATCATACTCTTATATTACAGCCAGAATTATATACAAAAAGAGATAATGATTATTATCAAATTTATAAAATATTAGGACAATCCAAAGGCATAAACAAATATTTTTCTTTCGACCCATATTCAGGGCAAGTTCATGAACTTGATTAGTGTGTTTTATATCACTATTTTCATTTCCTAATTGAATGATATAAAAGAAGCTATCCATTTCGATAGCTTCTTAAGTACAAATCAATTATTCTACTATGGTATTTTATAATACTGGAAGGAGTTTTTCGATAATAATACTATTAACTGCATTCATATAAGCAAGTGCACTTGCTTTGATGACATCTGTATCAGTAGCTTTTGCTATATATTTTTCTCCATTATATTCAACTTGTAGTTTTACTTTTCCTAGTGCTTCTTTACCTCTTGATACACTAGAAATTTTGTATTCAAGAAGTTTAATATCCATATCAATGATTTCTTTCATCGCTGAATACAATGCATCGATTGGTCCTGTTCCTACAGTACTTGCACTAAATACTTCGTTACCCTTTTTAACTTTAATGCTTGCAGATGGGAAAGTAGTGTTACTAATAACTTGCAAATCAACTAGTTCGTAGAAATCCCCACTATGACTTTCAATTTTTTCAGCCATTTGGTGACGTACAAAATATTTTTCTACAAGGATATATAAATCATGGTTATATACCTCTTTTTTAGCATCTGCAAGATTTAAAAAGTCAGCGAAAATTTCTTCAAATTGTTCATCTGTTAAAGTTCCAACTGAAAGTTTTTCTAGTGCATTTTTTACTGCATGTCGACCAGAACGAGCTGTTAAAACAAGCTCCATATCATCTAAACCTACTTCAGTTGGGTGAATAATTTCGTAAGCATCTCGTGATTTTAGAAGACCATCTTGGTGAATACCTGAAGAGTGGGCAAATGCATTTTCACCTGTGATTGCTTTGTTAACTTGAACATCTAATCCCATTAAGCTACTGACGAGTTTTGATGTTGTGATTATTTCTTTTGTATTTACTCTTGTTGCAACATCGCGAAAATAATTACCACGTGTATGTAATGCCATGACCACTTCTTCAAGGGAAGCATTTCCTGCACGTTCACCAATACCGTTAATCGTACATTCCACTTTATCTGCCCCGTTTTTAATAGCTGCAAGTGTATTTGCTGTTGCCATGCCAAGGTCGTTATGACAGTGAACACTTAGTAATACTTTATCATTTAAGTTTTTAATACGATCATTAAGTTTATAGACCATTTCTCCAAATTCTTCTGGAACTGCATAACCAACCGTATCAGGTACATTTATCATTGTAGCTCCTGCCTTAATGACGGCTTCAATTGTTTTCCATAGATATTCAAAATCTGAACGAGATGCATCTTCTGTAGAATATTGAACTTGAGGTAGTAAGCTTTTTGCATATTTTACTGCTTCAACACCAATATCTAGGATTTGATCTTTTGATTTACCAAATTTCTTTTCAACATGAATATCAGATGTTCCGAGTACCATATGAATCATTGGATTTTCAGCATGTTTAACGCTATGATATACCGCATCGATGTCAGCTTTAACGGCACGTGCAAGAGCTGTAATCATAATGTCGTCCGTGTTACCTACTTTTTGTGCTACTTCTTTCACTGCATTGAAATCTCCCGTAGATGATGCTGGGAAACCCGCTTCAATAATATCTACTTGTAATTTTTTTAGTTGCTTTGCCACTTCAAGTTTTTCATAAATATTCAATTTTGCACCCGGTACTTGTTCACCATCACGTAAAGTCGTATCAAAAACCCAAATTTTTCTTGTCATATTTACCACTCCTCTTTTAGTAGTATGGCGTTGTCATTAGTGAATTGTTTCGATTAAACAATTTTAACAAAGCCAAAAAACAAAAAATCTCATCTCTATAGAAACTAACTATAGAGACGAGATTAACTCGCGGTACCACTCTAATTGAACAATTTAAAATTGCCCCACTCATTCGATAGTGATCACTATCTATCCTAATAACGGTAGGAATCCGAACTCCATTACTATTATAGGTTCACGGAGTAGCTCATGGACGAGTTCAAAAGTATATAACGACCGATTCACACCACCCATCGGCTCTCTTTGCGCTTATAACACTTTTTACTATTTCCAATCTTGGCTTTAATTTATTTGATTGATTGGATTGTAACGCAGAATCTTAGATGCTGTCAACAAAATTTTTAGAAAATTTTATGATTTCAGAACTAATAGTGGTCTTTCATTTCTCCAAATACATTCGACAGGCATTTCAAAAAACTCGCTTAAATTTTCACTCGTAAGCATCTCATTTGTTTTTCCTTTAGCAAATACTTCGCCTTTTTTTAACAACAATGTATGCTGAAATTCCGGTAATATTTCTTCTACATGATGTGTCACGTAAATAATTGTTGGACCGTCTTTTAACTTGGCAATCTCTCCAATTGTTTTAAGTAAGGATTCTCTAGCTATAAAGTCAAAACCCGTAGCAGGTTCATCTAAAATTAATAACTCTGGTTCGCCCATAAGTGCACGCCCTAACAAAACCCGTTGTTTCTCACCTTGTGATAATGTTTTATAATCTCGATCTGCGTACTCGATTGCACCTAGTTGTCGTAACAATTTAATCGCTTTCTCCCTAATTTCTGGTGTAGGCTTTTCGTACAATCCGATTGAAGCATAAGCACCGCTTAAAATAATTTCAAATGCACTATCTAAGGGATTTAATTTTGCTTGGAATCCTGCTGATACAATACCTATTTTACGTCTTAGGTGTTCCCCTAGAACTGATTTACCAAAAATTTTCCCAACAACTTCAACTTGACCACTAGTTGGAAAATAATAGGCACATAGCATATTTAATAATGCAGTCTTTCCTGCTCCATTTAAACCATATAACACCCAATGTTCGCCCTTATTAATCTTCCAATCTATATGATGTAATATCCATGCATCATCTTTTTTAAGTGAGACATCTTGTAAATGTAGTACCATCTTAAACAACTTCTTTCTCTCTAATATACTTTTTAATATATTGATATATTAATATTTATCTAAAGCTAGTTTTATACCGAACCCTACTAACACCGTTCCAGTAACACCCTCAATTGCCATTTGGGTTTGAGGCTTCATCATAAAGCTACGAATAGTATTAAGCAAAAGAATATAAAATACAAACCATATTGCTGTAAGAACAACATATGTTAGCCCCATCCAGATGAATGGTAAAAATGAATGATTATTCGAGTCAACGAATTGAGGTAAAAAGGTTAGAAAGAACACAGCAACTTTTGGATTTAGTAGATTCGTTAAAAAGCCTTGCTTAAAACACGCATGATCATTAAGTTCTATACCATTTTTATGTTCTATCAAACTCTCTTCTTTTTTCTTTTGGATTGAAATAAACGATTTAATCCCCAGATAAATTAAATAGGCTCCCCCCACATATTTAAAAATAGAAAAAAGAAAAGCCGATTTAGCAATAATAGCTGACAATCCCACAACTGCTGCAAATGTATGAATGAGTAACGCACAACAGGTTCCAAATATCGTTTTTAGTCCACCTATTTTTCCCTTTATTAAAGTATTTTTAGTTGCAATAGCTGTATCAGGACCTGGTAATAGAATAAGTAAAATGCACATTGTAACAAACAACCAATATTGATGCATCTTATTCACCTCTTTCTTTGAATAGCTACATTTTATCAGAATATTAAGAATAAAACATAGTGATCATACTAATTTATATTCATAAAAACCTAAAAAGCTATATTGATATATTTACCTTTGTACTCTCATAAAAAGTTAGATTAAATTTATCTCATATTGAGATTGACACTTATCACAAAATATTCATATAATTCTGAATATGGTTAATATATATTTACTACTTTGGTTTAATAGATTGTATCCATCTTATTTGCAAAGGGGATTTTATAGATGATATACACTCTAAAGAAAAAGCAATTGCAAAAGGAAAAGAACTTCTAACCTCTCTTGGACTAGAAGATAAGTTTGATGTTTACCCTTCCAGATTATCTGGTGGACAACAACAAAGGGTTGCCATTGCTAGAGCACTTGCAATGGAACCCCATGTAATGCTCTTTGATGAACCTACTTCAGCACTTGACCCAGAGATGGTCCAAGAAGTTTTAGACGCTATTCGTAAATTAGCTGCTGACGGTATGACCATGGTCGTAGTAACTCACGAAATGGGATTTGCCAAAGAAATTTGCAATCAAATTGTTTTTATGGCTGAAGGTCAAATTGTTGAAGTTGCTCCACCAGAAGAGTTCTTTTCTTCCCCTAAATCTGAACGAGCAAAAACATTTCTTTCTAAAGTTTTAAACCACTAATCCATTCTAAATAAAAAAGAGCACATAAGTGCTCTTTTTATCCAACCAATTCATGTTTAACTACTTCATAAGCTTGACAAATAGATTCCATCATTTCATCAGATTCATGTTTTAGTAGTTTTTTTGCAATAAGATAAAGGTCCGCATCATCGTGATCGGCTAGATTCATAAGAATTTCTCCTTCTATTTTATTTACGTAAAATTCTATTTTATTATCCATATTCCTCTATTCCTTTTCTATTAATAATATTTATATTAAATTTATTTCATCCAATTTTATATACCTATATATTACAACGTCAGACATCTTACATCTATGCTTTTGTTCTATTTTTATTTTTAATTGTGTCAGATATTTGTCATAATAATTCTTTTTCTGTATGAGACCGTTTACATTAATTAAGGCCAAATTTTCTGAATAAAATCCTTGCAAAACAGAACGAATGTTCTTATAATGAAATTGAGGTGATTTTCAAATGCATCCGCTTGAAAAGCAAAGAATTCAACTATCCCCCACTGACAAAGATACTTTAGAAAATGCTGCAAAAGAATTTTTGCAAACAACATCAAAAGAACTTCTCTTAGATAACATTACGCTTTACAAAAATTTTCAAAAAAAGAAAACGGTTGCTCAATTGAACAACCGTTTCAAAAATTGAAGATTTATATTTATTTTTGTTTTTTTATATTTGGATTATCATATCCTCTAAATGTATATGGCTCGTCTGGTTTTTCAGTTTGATTGACCTTTGTTACTTTTAAATACGGAATGTTTGATTTAAAAGGTTGATAGTAAATTGTGGAGAGTTTACCTTCTACATTCACCCATTGATCATTTTTTAAATGTTGACCATCAGGTAATTCAACGAGCATCCCATAGACCCCTGCATCTGCTACACAGTGAATAACGCCAAAACGTAATACGAATACTTGATTTTTTCCTAATTCATTCTTTTCACCATGATATATAAAGCCTTTATACGAAACAGTTTTCTCCATAAATTCGCCAGGGAAATTATATAGGGTTTCCATACCCATTAAGAAATCATCGTCATTTAGAGCTACTATTTTCATTTTTGAGAACTCATCTAATTCTTGCTGCATTAAATCTAAATAACCATCTTTTCCAAAGAAAATACTAGTGTCTGGCTTTAAATATTGTGGCTTAATAAATTGATCACCTTTTTGAAGTGTATTTAATGATTGAAATGAAAAGCCTTTTGATTTCACAACTGTGGAGTCAAGTGTTGCGATAGGCAAACAAAGACCCGTTATCAAAGGAAAGATGAAAATTGCATAAAACAAGATTCTTCTATACCATGGTTTGTTCTTTTCATGCTCATGATTATGTCCACAATCACATTCAACCTCTTTTTCATCTTTAGCCATATTGATAATTTGTACTATCGTTAATATAGCAAATAAAATGATACCTAATATATTAATGTATTGATATTTCATATTAATATATTTCGCATTATCCCCTGAGGCATAGAGGTAATAAAAGAAATACGTAAATCCCATTAAGATCAATGATCGAATCATCTTTATCGCCCTCCTAAACAAGCATAGAGCTGATAAATACGAAGATTATTATATACAAAATCAGCACTACAATAAATTTTTTCTTAAATGTTTGTAGCATCATTAATAGGTTTTTGATATCTACCATCGGACCTATTAATAAAAATGCTACTAGTGAAGAGGTTGAAAACGTACCTCTAAAGGAAGCAGCGATAAATGCATCAGCTTCTGAGCAAAGTGATAATATAAACGCTAAAGCCATCATCACTAATGATGAAGTAGCTTTTGTTTGACCTAGTTCCATTAGTAACGATGTTTTAACAAAAATTTGCATTGATGCGGCGATAAATGCACCGATAATTAAATACTTTCCAACTGAAAAGAATTCTTCAACAGCATGATTTAATGTACCTACAAATTTTTGCCAAAGTGTTTTCGCATGTTCATGGAGATGATCATGTTCATCTCCATCTAAAAGTTGTGTATCTTTGTATTGGAAAGACAAGATTAAACCAATAACAAAAGCAATGATGAACGCTAATCCTCCACGATACCAAACCATTTGCCAACTATTACCGAATGCGATAAAGGTAGAAAATAAAACTATAGGATTGATAATTGGCCCTGTTAACATAAATGGAATTGCAGCATGCAAAGGAACCCCTTTTTTTAATAGACGGTGAACAATGGGAATAATCCCGCATTCACATGCCGGAAATAAAGCACCAATAACTGTTCCATATAAAACAGCAAGCACCCTATTTTTAGGAACTATTTTTGCAATCATTTGCTCGGTTACGAACATTTGAATTAGTCCTGATATGAAAACTCCAATCAGTACAAAAGGCAATGCCTCAATAATAATACTGATAAAAATAGTATTTAACTGTAAGAATGTAGACACGCGTTTATAACCTTCTTTTCTATATCTCTCATAACATATGCATTTTACTCTTTTTAAACTTTAAAAGAAAACAATTTAAATAATATAACCAAATAACACCATCATTCTGCATATTTTTTCTATTTAGTGATATAATAGTAATCAATTTACAACATAATAGAATTGAGGAACAGAATGATGATTAACAAAATTGATTCATTAGAAAAATTCATCTCAACTGTGAATATATACAAATCTGCGATACCAGCAGACCTATCAATTGCTATCTGTGATTTAGAAAAATTTATTGCCTATTTCCCTGGCGATACTATTAATTTACATATTAAACCTGGACAACCATTAAACCCTGAAGAACCTTTATTAGTCGCTCTAGAGAAAAACATACGACTTCAAGATGATGTCCCAGCTGCGTTTTACGGTTACGAGTTTACTGGTACTGCACTACCATTACATGATCAAACAGGAAAAGTAATTGGCGGAATAGCTATCCAAGTCCGAAAACAAACAGAACTTAAAGCAATTACCGATCAAATTTCAAAATCTTTAATAGAAGCAAATACACAAATTAACACAATCACTGAAGGATCTAATTCACTTGCTGAAGTCTCGCAACAATTATTGTCACAATCTCAGCATGCAGGGAAAGAAATAAAACAAACCGATGACGTCCTAAAAGTGATTAAAAGTGTGGCAGACCAAACAAATTTACTGGGTCTAAATGCAGCTATCGAAGCAGCACGTGCTGGAGAGAAAGGAAAAGGATTTGAAGTTGTAGCAAATGAAATCCGAAAGTTCTCAAAAGAAACAGTTAAATCCACCCAACATATTAAAGAAACCCTAACTAGGATTAAAGATGTTACAGAACAAATGGGAAAATCTATTGAACAAATATCCACTGTGGAACGTGATCAATCAACCTCTATAGAAAGAATTTCAGACTTTATAAAAGATATTCAAAAAATGTCTATTCAACTAAACACTTACGCTAAAAAATTGTAAACCATCATTTTTAAAGTATATCAAACAATCAAAAACGCATCTCATGGATGCGTTTTTGATTGTATAAATGTATTTTTGCTAAAAAATTTTTTACCAAAGTACTTCCTCTTGATTGCTCAGCTTTATCAAGAATGGGATACAGCCAATATAAAAAATATAAATCAATATCTCTGAAGTTATGATATATCGCAAAGGAACTCCAAATGATATAAAGGGGACAAAAATGAGAGAAATTAATATCCCCACAATACTTAATCGGTTTCTTGATTTTACAGAAATATATTGTTTGGTTTGACAGCCATTACATTTTAACTTTCGCTTAAATGCAAACAATTGAACAATTGTTTCCTTCCACCCCCATTGGTGACCACAATGCTTACATGTCGGCATTCCATCTAACTCCTTTCCAAATCACTACTGATTATCAAAATTTATTTTTTTCAAAACTGAATCCTTTAAAGTTCTATATTGTGTTTCATTTGTATCGAGAAATGCTTCGCTTCGACTAGATAATAGATCGTCATACTGAATTGAGGTTCCAAATTGAGATTCAGTAAAATCATATCTTTTACCATGAATATAATTATAATAATGCCAACTTTCCTCTACCTTTGTTTTTATAATTTGGCCATATAATAAATCATTTACAACTAATACAGTTACACTACATTAGCCTTTTGCAGGATTTTTCTCTGTCCATTTTGAACTTGTTTCAACCTACCAAGAATTAAACAAAGCATTACGTAAGGATATAATCTTTTTATCTAATTCTTTCAAACTTTTTCCCCCTTATAAATATGAATTCTAAGAAAAAGTATATTTTTCCATATAAGAACATTATAAGATAATTGTATATTTATGTAAATAATAAAAATTTTTATAAAATCATTTCTGATTCTCCACCTAAAAATATAATAGGGTGAATATATTTAATTTTCCGGCACTTTTTTAGGCAAGCTAACAACAAACTTCTATAAATTTAAATTAACTTTATCAATCACTTTTTCTAAAAGCATACTCAATTACACAATTTATATATACAAAAAAAATCAACAGTTTACTTTGAACTGTTGATTTTTTTTAAAACATAATATAATCTCAACTACCAAAACTTAATGTCATAAAGTGCATCTAAAGAAATAGAACCGGCACCTGCTAAAGCAATTCCTAGTGCAACAGCAATTAATACCACATTATACTCAATTCCACCCTTATCAGAGAAAAGCCCATTTTTCCCATGCACAGTTACAATGGCAATAATCATCGGTACAATGATAAAAAGTGCGGCCAAAGGTGTAAGGAATCCCAACAAGAAAAGTATTCCACCAACTAATTCACCAAAGCCAGCTAATAATGCCATTGGTTTTCCTGGTTTAATACCTATTTGTTCAAAAAATGCACCTGTTCCAGCTGGTCCGCCACCTCCAAACCATCCAAATGCTTTCTGTGTACCATGAGCTGCAAAATATAGTCCAACGATTACTCGTATTATTAATAGACCGATAGCTTCCATTATAAAAACCCCCAAATTTTTATTTAGTTGCTATAGCAACTAAAACAACGTTCTTCATTTTAATAGAAAGTCCCGATCATTGAAAGTTTTTTTACTTATTCTTATTTGAATCTACATTTCGTTGCATTTTTAACAGTATATTATTTACCATTTGTAGTTCCTCATTAGTGATTCCTGAACAGACTATACGATTAAATTCCTCAGTAATTGGATAAACCTTCTCACCTAAACTAATGCCCTTTTCAGTAAGATACACATTGAATGATCGACAATCTTTTTCATTTACTTTTCGACTGATTAATTCTTTTTTTTCTAAACTACAAATCATTCGAGCGATATTCGTTTTATCTTTATTAAGCCTTTTAGCTATTTCATTTTGGCTTAATCCATCTTTTTCCCATAAAAGTATCAAAATTAAGTTTTGTTCAGGTGCAATGTTTAAGTGTGCTAATTTTGCTTTAATATAGCTTGTTAAAGCTAAGTCTGTTTGATGAATTAATATACTTATATAATCATCCATTGAAATTTTCATATATAAACTCCCTCGTATATTAGTAGTAAGAGCTCTTTCCGATAGAATTTCCAGTTGATCCGGACAACTGGTGATTCAATTGGATT